>CAZSSV010000042.1:0-13381 GCA_964609425.1 uncultured Isosphaeraceae bacterium
GTTGTCGCTCCTGCCTGGCATTGCGGAAGACCTCAAGCGTGGCTTCGTCCCCCTGGCGGCGGGCCTGTTGCACACGCCTTCGATCAGCCGGCTCCAGGGGCTGCATGATGTCCGAGCTGTAGCCTTCAGGTGGCTCGGCCGTCTCGGGGACATCGTCCCAGTTGACAAGGTGGTCAACGGCGTCGTCCAGCCCCATGTCTGACAAGGCAACGATCTGGGAGGGTGTGCCGCCGAAACCCGCGCGTCTGAGGAGATGCCCTGCTTCCTCGTATCCGAAATCCTTTGCCGGCAGCGGTGAGAGCGCGTGCGCCATGTCAGGTTCTCCAGGTCGGCCCGCATGCGAGTCTACGGCGATCCTGCAGGTGGCATCCCTTCTCGCCTGCTCACTCCGGCGTAAATGGCGGCAACTTCCGCAGCTTTCGACCGAGTCGAACTGCGTTTCCCACCACCGTGATATCGCTCAGGGCCATGGCCGCTGCAGCGATCAGCGGTCCCCACGGGCCCAGAAGCCCGAAAGCCGCAACTGGAATCATGATTGTGTTGTAGAAGAAGGCGAAGAACAGATTCTGATGGATCGCACGAAGCGTCTTTCGGGCGATGACGATCAACATCGGAACCGCCGAAGGGCGGTGGGCCGGGATCACGACGTCGGCTGCGTCGATGGCGACGTTGGTGCCGGATCCGACGGCGACGCCGACCGTCGCGGTGGCAAGGGCTGCAGCGTCGTTGATACCGTCGCCGACCATGAGCGTCGCGGTGGTGGCGTCGCGGATGGTGGCGGCTTTTTCTTCGGGTGTGACGCCGGCCATGACCGCTGCTGCCTCGATTCCGACGCGGCCCGCCATATCGAGCGCTGACGCTTCCCGATCGCCCGACAGCATGGCGGCAGGCACGCCCAGCGATGCCAGTGCCGCGACGGCGGTCGATGCATCCGGGAGCGGTTGGTCCTGTACGTCGATCCGTCCGATCAACGCGCCGTCGATCCTCACGGCGCACGCCGCCTGGTCGTCCCTGTGAATGTCCACGCGTCGGCCTTCGACGACCGCCTCAACTCCGACGCCGGGGATGGCGCGGAACTCCGTCGCGTCTGGAATGTCCACCTGACGCTGGGCCGCTGCGTCGCTGATGGCCCGCGCGACCGGATGCTCGCTGGCAGATTCGGCGCCTGCGGCGAGTCGGAGGACTTCAGACTCATCGACGCCGGGCTCGGCCGTCACGGACACGACGACAGGTCGTCCCGCGGTCAGGGTGCCAGTCTTGTCGAAGACGACCCGCTTGACGCTCCCGGCCCGCTCAAGGGCCGCGGCCGACTTGATCAGGATGCCGCGACGCCCGGCTTCTCCTGTCCCGACCATGACGGCCATGGGAGTCGCCAGGCCGAGGGCGCATGGGCACGAGATGATCAGCACCGTCACTGCTGCGATGATCCCCGTCGAGAAATGGCCCCAGTCGCCGCTTGCAGCCGCTGCAATCGTCCACCCGGCAATCGTCGCCACCGCCACCAACAGGACGGCGGGTACGAAGATGCTGCTGACCTTGTCGGCGATTCGTTGAATGTCGGCCCGGCTGCTCAGCGTGTCTGAGACGAGCCGGGCGATTCTCGCGATGGTGGAGTCCTGTCCACCCGACGTCGATTCGATGACGAGCCTTCCGACCGAATTGATCGAACCGGAGACGACGGCATCGCCTTCCCGCCGCACGACTGGAAGCGGCTCGCCTGTGATGAGCGACTCGTCCACCTCGGACGCACCTTCCCGCACCACACCGTCCACGGGAATGCGGCCGCCGGGCCGAACGAGCAGGCGAAGACCCGCCGTAACCTCGGCGACCGGCACCTCACGGACCGCGCCTTCCTTGTCGATCAATTCTGCGGAGTCTGGTTGCAGCTCGAGCAAGTCCCGAATGGCCGAACCGGCGCGGGCCGAGGAGCGGGCCTCGAACCAGTGGCCGAGGCTGATGAGCCCCAGCAGCGCCGCAGCTTCCGTGAAGTACATGGGCTGCCCGTGCTCGACGCCGGAGAGTTCCAGAATGAACAGAACGATTGAGTAGGCCCACGCGGTGCCAGCGCCGATGCTGATGAGCGTGTCCATGTTGGTGCCGCCGCGTTTGAGCGCGGTCCACGCGGACATGAAGAAACCCGGTCCCACGACACCGATGACCGTCGTGGCGAGGATGCCGAGCGTCCAGTGCAGCCACGGTCCGGCCAGGCCCGCCGGGGCGGCGCCCCAGTGCAACGCCGCCATGGGTACCCACAGACCCAGGCCGATGATGGCCCGGCGTCTCCACTGTCGCTCATGCCATGCTGCCTGCCGCTCCATGTGATCGTGCAGGTCCGCGGCCGATGAGATGTCCGACTCAACCGGGCGGGCGGGGTACCCCACGGCCGTCACCATCCTCGCTGCCTCGGCCGGGTCGATGGTCCCGGTGATCACGCCACGACCGGTTTGGACGCTGATGGAGACGTCATCGACCAGGGGGCTCGCCAAAAGCGCTCTTCGAGCGGTCTCGACGCAACTGGCGCAGCTCAACTCGTCGATCTCCAGGTGAATGGGGTCGTGTGCCATGGTGTGAGGTAGACTACCGCTTCCATGAGCACGACTCGACGATCCATCGCAATGACGCTCGTGCCGCTCCTGGCGGTCATGGTGGCATTGCTTGGAGAGCCGGTTGCGGAGTCGGGGCACACGCCCGCACATTGCGAGCATGCCTCCTTCGTTGTATCGGTGGCCGCCTCCCCGGCGGCGGACGTGGCGGCGAGCCTTCAGCCTGGCCTGCCCGCCGGGTCCCTGCCAGCGCCCCGGACCGGCCGCCTTCGCGTCCGGGAGGCCGATCGACTCGGCCCGGCCCGCCTGCACTTGCCTCCGCCGACCATCTGACCACGTCCGGGATCGGGCACGCTGCGGCGTGCGGTTCGGTGTTCATCAACACATTCCAGAGGATTTGATTCATGGCCATTCCTGTAGTTTCGGGACTCGCGCGCAAGGTGTTCGGCACGCGGAACGAGCGACTCGTCAAGCGATACCTTGGGATTGTCAACAGTGTGTCCGACCACGAAGCCGAGGTCCGGCTGCTCGATGACGCAGCGCTTCGCGAGAAGACGGCAGAGTTCAAGCGGCGACATGAAGCCGGCGAGAAGACCAGTGATCTTCAGCCCGAAGCATTTGCTGTGGCCCGAGAGGCGATGGATCGCGCTGTCGGCATACGGACAATCTTTGATCCAGACATCGAGTTCGACCCCAATGTGCTGAGCGGCGAAGCCAGATCGCTCTATGACAGTACGAAAGCGGCCATGGATGTCGCGGAGCCGCTGCCGCCGACCGGGGCGCTGCTCGGCAATACCGCGCCGATTCCCGCATGGATGTGGATGGACATTCCTCTGCCGTTGTACGAAGCAGTGCGTGAGGTCTGGCCCCAGTCCAAACCGCCCTTCAGGGCGCGGCCCTTCGATGTCCAGATCATCGGAGGCATGGTGCTGTACGAGGGCCGCATTGCCGAGATGAAGACTGGTGAGGGCAAGACGATCGTGGCGCCACTGTCGTGCTACCTCTCGGTCATTGAGGGCAGGCAGGTACATCTGGTGACCGTGAATGAGTACCTGGTACAGCGTGACCGCGACTGGATGTTCCCGTTCTTTCATGCTCTCGGCATGACCGTGGGCGCGATTCACCCACAACACATGCAGCCGCCGCAACTCAAGCAGATTATGTACCACTGCGACGTTGTGTATGGGACGACGTCTGAGTTCGGCTTTGACTACCTGCGCGACAACATGAAGATGTCGGTGGGCGAGCAGGTTCAACGCAAGCGACAGATTGCAATCGTTGATGAAGTAGACTCGACACTCATCGACGAAGCCCGAACGCCGCTCATCATTTCCGGTCCGGCTCACGACACACAACCCCGCTATGAACTCGCCGACCGCCTCGCGGTCCATTTGCTGGGCAGGCAGACGGATTGGAATCGGGCAGATGAAGACGTTCAGAAGTGTCTGGTAGACATCTCGTCCCTTGAAGGGGACATTCGCAATGCACGGGACAGGGCGGATGTCCCGGAACTCAAGAGCCGCCTGGAGGACCGGAAGGGGTCGCTGCCCAAACTTGAATTGGCACGCGACAAATTCACGCAGTACTACGAGGTCGAACTCGACAAGAAGCGTGCGACCCTGACGCACGACGGCATCGCTGAAGCTCAGAGGGAGTCCGGATTGGGTTCCTTTTATGTCGGTGAGAACATCGACATGCCACACCTGCTTGAGCAGGCGATTCGCGGGCACAGTGTGTATCAGCGTGACCGCGACTACATCGTTGCACCGGATGACCAGGGCCAGCAGAGCATCGTGATTGTTGATCAGAACACCGGTCGCAAGATGGTCGGAAGGCAGTGGTCCGACGGGCTGCACCAGGCCATTGAAGCGAAGGAACGCGTCCCCATCAAGCAGGAGACGCAGACCATGGCCACGATCACCATTCAGAACTTCTTCAAGTTGTACGAGCGGCTCTCCGGCATGACTGGTACGGCCGATACCGAGGCGACCGAGTTTTACGAGATTTACAGCCTCGATGTCGTCGTGATTCCGACCAACGTTCCGGTGGCGCGCAATGACCATAACGATGTCGTGTTTCTCTCGGTGGGTGACAAGCAGGATGCGATCATCGATGAAGTCGCCCGTTTCCACGACATCGGCAGGCCCGTGCTTGTCGGAACGACAAGTGTCGAAAACTCCAAGGACGTATCAGACCTTCTCAAGAAGCGATACTCGATTCGGCATGAAGTTCTGAACGCCGAGCAGCACGAGCGGGAGAGTGAGATTGTCAAGCACGCCGGCGAGCTGGGTGCCGTGATGATCGCCACCAACATGGCCGGCCGGGGTACCGACATCAAACTTCAGCCCTTTACGCCTGCGGCGCTGATCGAGCATTGGAAGCGGAGGAACATCTGTCCGGCGGAGGTGACTGCGGACATGCCGGAAGATGAGATCGTGGCGAAGTGCCTGCGGCATGTGGCCCCTCGCGAGACCGGCGCGTCCAAGAGCGATGTTGCGGCCATGACAGATGAGCAAGTGCACAGGTCGCTTCTGGAGGCGTGGTATGAGAAGCACTGCTATGGGAAGGAGTCCAAGGCGAAGTCGATGAACGACGCTGCCCTCATGGACGCCATCGACGAGAGCGGGGCGTGCACACTGCATCGACTGCGACTGTTTGAAGGGGCCGAAGAGCTCGGTGGGCTCCATGTGGTGGGCACCGAGCGGCACGAGTCGCGTCGAATTGACAACCAGTTGCGTGGGCGATCTGGCCGCCAGGGTGACAAGGGGTCATCACGGTTCTTTTTGAGCCTGGAAGACCCGCTCATGAAGATGTTCGCCGGGCCCACGACGCTGAAACTTTTGAGCCGTCTGGGCATGAAGGAAGGTGACGCGATCGAGCACCCCATGCTGAGCAAGGCAGTGGGGCGAGCCCAGCGGAAGGTGGAAGAGCGGAACTTCCTCGTGCGAAAGAACATCCTCGAATACGACGAGGTGATGGACCATCAGAGGCATGAGTTCTACGGAACCCGGCAACGCATCCTCGAGGGTCGCGACATCAAGGAACTCATCTTTGACCACCTTGAGCAGGCGTCGATGGACGCTGCGTGGAGGTACTACGACCCGATGTACCCGGCCACGTGCATCGCCGAGTGGGTGCGTGAACACATGTCGGTGACCATCGAGCCGACACGCCTGAAGACGGCCGACCGGGAAGACCTGCACGAGGGCATTCGCCGTCTGGCGCGCGAAGAGTCGATGTCAATCCTTCGCGTGTCGATTGGCGAGTTCCTCACCGAGGAGATTGATCTTGGAGACGGTGTCTTGACCGAGCGAGACGAGGAGGCAGACGATTGGCAGGGCCTTGCCGATTGGATGAACGGCCACTTCGGCACCAGTGTGGCGGTTGGCGATCTCGAAGGAATGGACCGCCCGACGCTGTTTGATTACATGGAGACAGAGGCCGAGAGGGCACTGAGCGGAGTCGATCTCGGCCCGCTCGACACATACCTGGTCGAGGACTACCCAAAGCGGGAGCTGGCGCAGTGGGTATCGACGCGGTTCGGTGTGGACTTCTCAATCGACCGCCTGCTCGAGGCCCATGAGATCGACGAGGCAGCCGCCGTCGTACTCGAGGCGGCGCAGGTGCTCTACCGCGAGCGTGAGATCTGCTACCCGATCGATTTCGCGATGGACATGACGACCGCGAACATGCAGGCGGACCCCGCTAAGGCAATCGGTCAGTTCTGCCAGTGGGCGAGGTCCAGATACGAAGTGGACTGGACGCCGGAGACGCTTCCGGCGACCGACCCGCGGGAGATTCGTACCGCGCTCGTGGAAGTCGCTCGTGGCTGGGACGACGAAAGGATTATGGCGAGGGCCGCTGCGGCGATCGAGTCGTCAGGCTCGAATGTGGACGCTGCGGACACCTGGCTCAGGGAAACCATGGCTGCGGCGATGACCGAAACCGATCGGGGGGCCTTCGAGGCGGACGCCGCCGGGACTTTGGCCGACTGCATACGACGCGCCATGCGGTCGGAGGTGTCTCATCTGGAGCAGTGGATCCTGCTGCAGATCCTCGACTCGTCCTGGAAGGAACATCTGCACCAGATGGATCAACTGCGTGAGTCGATCGGATACCGCAGTTTCAGCCAGCGAGACCCCCGCATTGAGTTCAAGCGAGAGGGTGCCAAACTCTTCGACGACATGCTCATCGCGATCCGGGACAAGGTGACCGACCTCGTGTTCAAGGCGAGGCTGCAGCCGCAGGTGCGGCAAAAGCAACCAGCCGAACCCGAGCCGCAGCCCAGTCCCACGCAGCAAACACCGTCCGAGCAGTCGCCTGCGACGCGGCCATCTCCTCAGCAGGGCGATCCCGAGCAGGCCGCCGACCGTTCGGCCGTTGCCGCCGCAGCCGCCGCTGCGAGTGAAGGCCGCCGCGTTCACACAGGAGGTGGGACCGGACGAAAGCCGTCGGCGGCCGCAGCGGCGACCGGAATGGTGGGTCGCAATGAGCCGTGTCCCTGTGGTTCGAAGAAGAAGTACAAGAAGTGCTGCGGCGCTGCGTGACTCACACGGCCGCATGGATGCGGCGGTGCCTGCCGGTGACCCACGGTGCTGCGAGTACGAGCACCGCCGGCAGGAGGGCGACCCAGGCAGGACCTGTGATGAACCCGATCATGCCCAGGCCGCCTGCGGCCAACAGCAGCAGCGTAAACCGGTTGGCGGTGGCCGCCTGCACCTTCGCTGATCGCGGAAGGCACCATCCCAGGATCACGGCCGGAAAGGCAATGCCGTATGCGGAGAGCAGACAGATGTAGGCGTCGATGGCATTGACCCGCGACACCGCCGCGGGAATGCAGGCGGCCAGAAGAACTCCCACCGTGATCAGGGCGCGGCCGCCAGCCGGGTAGGCCTTGCCAACGCCCGGCAGTGATCGCCGTTCCTTGAAATTCGCAGCCATGGTGAAGATCGACTGACCGAACATCCAGACCAGAACAATCTCGGGCGCGTTGCCGCTGCCGATCCACCAGTAGGTGGCCGTGACGAGCAGCATGCAGAGAAAGAGGGGCGCGAGGAGCAGGAAGCTCAGCCGTCCGGTTGTTTCCTGTCTCGCGCGGTGAAACGGCCCGTCGAGCCAGGGGCACAACAGGAATCCGATCGCAAAGACGGGCAGGAACCACAACGCGTCCAGGAGCGGGCGATCGCCCCCCCATGTCGGCTTCCACAACTGGTCCGCCCATTCCAGGACGGCGAACCCGCCCACTGCGAATGCGAACATGCCCATCAGTGGCCACAGCTTTCTGGGTATCCACGAGACGGCATACGCCACTGCGGCGGACCAAAGCACGCTGGCGATCGGAAGATCCGAGCCTTCCGGTGCCAACCAGAGGGCAGCCATGAAGAGGAAGAACAGATGAAATGCGATGGTCACGTCAATGAATGCGGAGATCGCGGCCGGATGCCTGACGCAGAACCGACGTGAAGCCCCCGGCGAGCCCAGCAGCAGACCCATGGCGGCAGCACCGATGCAATTCGGGACGGCAATGAGCAGGAAACCCGTCCAGCCGAACCACTGCATGAGCAGCGTCGGGAGGAAGAGACCGATGCACCACGTCCACGACGAGGCGGCATAGAAACTCCAACCCACCGATCGAATGAGGTGTCGCACGGAGGCTCAGACCGTGAGTTTGCGGCGCTTCCGGGCCTTCTTGCTGCTGCGGCTCCGCACCATGGCCTTTGGGGCGCAGTGAAAGGTCATCTCGCATCGGCCCACCCGGAGCGTCCGGTCACGCTTGGCCATGATCTGGCGAACGTCCATCGTGAGGTCCACGTTGAACTCCGTGCCGGCCTTCTTGGCGCCTGCGATCTGTTCATGCAGTGCGTCGAGATCCACGACGTCATAGACCGCAGGTCCGCAACAGGGACGAAGGAATCGGTAGTTGAGTTCCTTGCAAATGACGATGTAGTCGACGCCGACTTCGGAGAAGAGGAACATGCCTCCGGCGACCTCAGAGTTGCCGAGCAGCGCGGCGCCGGCCATGGCGTTGTACCAGTTCCGGTTGACGCGTTTGAAGGGCAGAATCGCCGTGAAGCGTCCAGTGTTCAGACGCTTCATGGAGATGCCTGATCGCCAGGCGTATGGCAGCCAGATCAGCGAGCAGAACCGGTGCCAAAAGTTGTTGCGGGTGCTCAGCCGGCTGAAGAACGCCTCCATCCGAGGCCACAGGCCTTTCGGAGGGGCGACAGTCTGGATGTCGAGACCGGCTGGGCCGGCCGTTGGCGTCATGGACATGGGTAGGGGTCCGCACCCACGCGGGGCGTTGGAGTCTTTTTCGGGAGGGAGCATGGTACCCGTTGACCCCTCCGATGACCATGGAGATCCTGTGCAAAGGCTCGCGTTCAGGGGCCCTGACGCCGAAAGGAGCCCTGCCATGCCGCTTGCACGACTCGGAACCACCTCGTGGAGCCTTCGCCCCTCCGACCCGGCCGATCTGGTTCGTCTGGTTCACGCCACAGGGCTTGAGGCCGTGCAATTGGGATTGACCCCGTGTGTCCGCGATCGAGCCCTGTGGGCGGGCGCGGTGCCGGCGCTCATCGAAGCCGACATCACGCTGCTCTCTGGCATGATGCAGCCCATCGGCGAGGACTACAGCACGATCGAACGCATCAAGCACACAGGGGGAATTCGGCCGGAGGGCACCTGGGAGTCCAATGAGGCCATGGCTCGGGCCATGGCGGTGTTGGCCGCCAACGCGGGGATCGGAATCGTCACCATGCACGCGGGCTTCATTCCGGAGGAGGCGACGGACCCCGAGCATGGCATCATGATCGAGCGGCTGCGCGTGCTCACCGACGTGTTCGCCGATGAAGGCGTGCAATTGGCGTTGGAAACCGGGCAGGAGTCGGCCGAAGTGCTGAATGCGGCGCTGGACGCCATCGACCGCCCGATGCTTGGGGTGAATTTCGATCCTGCCAACATGCTTCTGTACGGCTCGGGCGATCCGACCAGGGCGATGGAGCTCTTGGGGCCCAGAATCACCGCCCTGCATCTGAAGGATGCGATGCCATCCCAGGAGCCCGGTGTGTGGGGGACTGAAACACCGCTGGGGCAGGGTGCCGTCGATTGGGACGCGTTCTTCGCGATTGCGAGGGACCTGCCCCGGGAGGTTGATGCCGTGATCGAGCGTGAAGGGGGCGACCGGCGTGTCGAGGAGATTCGCCTGGCCGTGGACTTCGTACGGACGCACTTCGCGTGAGACGCGTCTCCTGGCTGTTGCTGGGCCTGCTCGCATGCCACGCGGTCGCGGGGACGTACACGCGGGGGGCCGTTGCGGCCGATCACGCGCTGGCTTCGGCCGCGGGCGTCGAAATGCTCCGCCGCGGCGGCAATGCCATCGACGCGACGGTCGCGACGAGTTTCGCACTCGCCGTCACTGATCCATTCAGTTGCGGCGTCGGCGGCGGCGGATTCATGATCGTGTCGATCCCCGGTGAGGTCGGCGAGCGGACCAACGTGGCGCTTGACTATCGCGAGCGCTGCCCGCAGGGAGTCGGCCCCAGGTTCTTCGTCGATCATCCGAACACATCGAGCCGGTGGGGCGGGGCCGCTGTAGGGGTGCCGGGGACTGTGGCAGGGCTCTGGGCTGCGCATCAACGGTGGGGCCGACTGCCGTGGGCCGACTGCCTCGAGCCGGCGATTCGCGCTGCGAGCATGGGGGTCGAAGTGGGTGCCCCGTGGCTCAGGGCCGTCGAGTGGGTCCGCGCGCGGCGGTCGGAGGATCCTGCGCTCATCACAACCTCCGACTGGGTGTGGCGGCACCTGTGCGGGGCGGGTGCCTTGCAGACCGGTGACGTCGTGCGACAACCGGAGCATGCCGCCTTGCTCTCGCTGATCGCACTTCGGGGGCCCGAGTCCTTTTACGAGGGTGAGGTTGCCAGCGACATTGCGGCAGCCGTACAGGGGAGCGGGGGCGTCATGACCCGGGGCGACCTCCATCGGTATGAGGCCAGCTGGGCTGTGCCGCTTGAGCGCGACGTCGTCCTCGGTCGTTTCAGGTTGCTCTCGATGCCTCCGCCGAGCAGCGGGGGTGTCGCGATGCAACAGATTCTCGGCATGCTCGACCGACGCATGGTGGATGCTGGCGACCCGGGCACAGTGGACTGGTACCACCTCTTGGTCGAAGCGATGCGGAGCGCGTTCGCCGACCGCGCGAGGTTCGGCGCCGACGGCACCCATGTGGCAGTGCCGGTGCGTGAAATGACGCATTCCTCAAACATCGATGCGGCGGCCGACGCGATTCCCTTGGACCGGGCCCGATCGAGCGCCGCGGCCGGCGTGCTGCCACCTCCTGATGATGCCGGGACGAGCCATTTCTGCGTCTACACGGCTGACGGATGGGCGGTGTCCTGCACGGAAACAATCAACCTCGAGTTCGGGAGCCTGTTGGCCGTACCAGAGTGGGGCATGGTGCTCAACAATGAGATGGACGACTTTGCGACGCGGCCCGGCCAGGCCAATGCATTTGGATTGGTGCAGAGTGACCGCAACGCACCCGCACCGGGCAAGCGACCGCTGAGCAGCATGTCTCCGACCATCGTGCTCGAAGACGACCGTGTCCGCATGATCGCCGGTGCCTCAGGTGGGCCGAGGATCATCAGCGGCACGCTGCAGGTGATTCTGAATGTGCTGCTTCGCGGCATGTCGCCGCAGGAGGCGATCGCGGCGCCGCGGTTGCATCACCAGTGGCTTCCCGACGTCGTGCAGTTCGAGACATCGTGGACCGATGCGGGGCTCATCAACGCGATGGAGGCACTGGGGCACGCCACGAATCGGCGGCCGACGGTGGGCAAGGTGCAAGTCATCGAGATCACCGGCACGGGCATCGAGCCCGCAAGCGATCCGCGCAAGGAAGGATCTCCGGCGGGCTGGTAGGACCGCATAGACTGTGCTGCATGCCCACCTACCTCTACCAGGTCGTGACCGATGACGAGTCCGAAGGCGAGATCTTCGAAGTCGTGCAGCCGATGGCCGAGAAACCGCTCACCAAACACCCCGAGACGGGCGAGCCGGTGACGCGCATTCCGGCGCTGCCGAACATCGCAGGCAAGTGGTCGGATATGAAGGGCGCGTCGCAGCTCAGTAACAAGAATCTCGACCGCCTTGGATTTACCAAGTACGAGCGTGCTGGCGACGGGCACTATGAAAAGAAGGCGGGCGGGGGACCGAATGTGATCTCGGCGGATTGACGCCGTACCGACGAACAACGCGGTGGACGCAGGTCCACCGCGTTGCGCCATTTGGGTCGAATCTGGGGATCAGCCGCCGAGGGTGTACCGCACGAATCTGGTGATTGTGCAGCCTTCGGGGAGGATGTCCTCGATGGTCTGGCTCTCGTCCAGCACGTACTTCTGCTTGATCAGCGTGTTCTCTTCAAGAAACTTGCGAACCTTGCCTTCGCTCATCTTCTGCGCGATCTCTTCGGGTTTGCCCGACGCCTTGGCTTCTTCAATGGCCTTGGCTCGAATCTCATCGAGCTTCTCAGCGGAGACATCCTCCGGCGTGATGGCGGCGGGATCGTAGAAGGTGATGTGCTGGCAGATACCCTTGAGTGTGTCGGCGTCGGCATCGCCCTGCACCTGCAGGAGGCAGGCGCGTTTGCCGTCGTGATGGACGTATTGTCCGAACGATCCACCCTCAAGCTTCTCGCCTCGGGCAAAGTTGGCGTTCTCGCCGGTCTTGACGCGGATGTTGTCTATGGCAGAGGTCATTTCGTCGGAGACGGCGATGTCGCCCGTCGGGCAGTCCAGAGCGGCCCTGCTCACGGTGTTCATCATGTCGATGAACTCGTCGTTCCGCGCGGTGAAGTCGGTTTCGGTCAGGACTTCGACGATGGCAGCGCATCCGTCACCGAGTTCAATGGCGATTCGACCTTCGCCGGTCGTTCGCTCGGTGCGAGTGTCCATCTTGCCCTTCCGCTTGGCGCGGATCCACTCTTCGGCGGCGGTCATGTCGCCGTCGTTGGCTTCCAGGGCCTGTTTGCAGTCCATCATGCCGAGCCCGGTCTTCTGACGAAGGCTCATCACGTCTTTGGCGGCAATGGTCACGGTGTTCTCTCCGGTTGACACGGGGGTCAGTTGCTCTCTTCGGCCGCGGCGGTGGCGACCTCTTCGGTGGCGGGGGCGTCTGCCGCGAATGCGACGCGGCTCGAACGTTTGCGGGGCTTGTCCTCGGTCGGGGCCTGGTCGGCGTCATCGGCGCCTTCGGCGTCGGCGGTGCGCCCGGCCAGCCCGTCGCGGACCGCTGCGGCGAACTCTCGCATGACGACATCGATCGAACGCATGGAGTCGTCGTTGCCAGGAACCGGAATGTCGCAGTCGCCGGGGTTGCCGTCCGTGTCGATCAACGCGATCGTCGGAATACGAAGGACGCGAGCCTCGCGAAGGGCGTTGCTCTCCCGGTTTGTGTCGATGACGACGACCGCACCGGGCAGTTTGTTCATGTTCCGAATGCCTTGGAGGTTGCGGGTGATCTTCCGCTTCTCCCGCATGAGTTGTGAGGTCATCTTCTTCGAATACGTGTCGATCTCACCGCTCTCGACCAACTTCTCAAGCTCAATCAGGCGATTGAGACGTTCGCGAATGGTGCGGAAGTTGGTGAGCGTTCCACCAAGCCATCGCTCGACGACCCAAGGCATGCCAACCTCGGTCGCATAGTGCTCGACCGAACCCTTGGCCTGTCGCTTGGTGCCGACAAAGCAGATATCGCGGCCGCTGGCGACCGTACGTGTGATGAACTTCTTCGCAAGCAGCAGTCCCCGGACCGTCTCGCGAATGTCAATGATGTGAATTCGGTTCCGC
>CAZSSV010000043.1:0-13375 GCA_964609425.1 uncultured Isosphaeraceae bacterium
AGAGGGTGGCCGTCACACGCCGTTCTTCTCCGGATACAAGCCTCAGTTCTACTTCCGTACGACGGACGTGACCGGCGGTCTGGACCTCGTCGGCGCCGAGATGTGCATGCCCGGCGACAACATCAAGATGAAGGTCAGCCTCGGCAAGAACATCGCCATGGTTGAAGGCCTCCGTTTCGCCGTCCGCGAAGGTGGTCGGACCGTGGGCTCGGGCGTTGTGACCAAGATCCTCGAGTAGCCCAATCGGCTGCTCCCACCCGGCTTGCCCCCTCGCCGCTCGCGGCGAGGGGGCGGGTACGGGGAAAGGCGGAATGAAGAATGGCCAAGAAGGCTGCTGATCGTGAATACGTGTGGCTCCAGTGCACGGAGTGTGGAGACCTCAACTACCGCACGAGCATCCGTGTCAAGGGTGGCATCGACGAGAAGGTGAAGGCTGGCATGAAGAAGTACAGCCCGCGGCTTCGCAAGCACACGCTGCACAAGATCAAGAGGAAGTAGGACTCCCTCGGAGCCCTTGGGCTTCGGGACTCGACGCCGGTAGCTCAATTGGCAGAGCAGCGGATTCCAAATCCGCAGGTTGAGTGTTCGAGTCACTCCCGGCGTGTTGAAGGTCCGGGCCGAAGGGCCCCGGCGATGGAGACGAACGATGTCCGCGATCTACAAGGCAGGGCAGGGGTATTGGGTTCGGCTGATGTCGGCCTACGGGCTCGGCGCCATCATCGCGCTCGGGCTGGCCTGGCTCTGGAAAGAGTTCGAGGGTGTCAGCATGTTCGGGTTCGAGCCGACATACGTCCGAGTGGTCGCCATGCTGATTGCCGCAGTCGTGTTCGGCTGGTTCGGCTGGATGCTCATTGGCACCCGCCGGCGTACGGTCGAGTTCCTGATCGCCACAGAGGGGGAGATGCGAAAGGTCAACTGGTCGAGCAGGCGTGAGATCGAACTCTCCACGCGTGCTGTCATCGGCCTGACGATCATCGTCGCGATCTACTGCTGGGCGTTTGACATTGGGTTCGCGAGCATCTTCCGGTGGATGACTGTTCTTCGTACAGGGTGATCGAGTCGCGGTGATTGAAGCGTCCTGACACGTCGCGGGGCGTGCAGAAGGACAGTAGGGCAGGGAATGATGACGACCGAACACGAACAGATCAATCAGGCCGAGTCGGCCGAGACCCCCGAGGCAAAGGTGGTCGAGGTCGCGGCGCCGGAGGCGGCAGCCCCAGTCGAAGAGGCGCCGGCACCGGATGATGCGGCGGAGGCATTCGACCCTGCAGTCGACATGCCCATGTACCGGCAGGGCATGGACTGGTTCGTGCTGCGAGTGGCGTCGAACAAGGAGAACTCGGTTCGCGACACGCTTCAGCGGAAGGTCGAAATCGAGGGCCTGAGTGACCGCATCGGGCGAATCATGGTGCCGACCGAGAAGACTCGGACGCTCAAGGGCGGCAAACAGCGCATCACTGAAACCAAGTTGTATCCCGGGTACATCTTTGTCGAGATGATGCTGGAAGATGGCCGCATCCCTCAGGATGTGTTCTTCCTCATCAAGGAAACGACGGGCGTGGGCGATTTCGTCGGCACCGCCGGCAAGCCCACACCCATGTCGCCAGCCGAGGTCGAGAAGATGCTCTTCGACTCGAAGATGCCGGACGCCGAGCCGGAGATGAAGCTCGAGTTCGTCGCTGGCGACCATGTCACCATCAAGGAAGGCCCGTTCGAAGGGTACGAGGGCACCATCGACGAGGTCATGCCGGACAAGGGCATGGTTCGCGTCCTTGTCACCATCTTCGGTCGCCAGGCGCCGGTCGAACTTGAGTACTGGCAGGTCGAGAAGGGCGAGGACTAGCCCGAACGCGGCCCCTGTGCCGCCCCGATTGATGGGTCACCTGGGTGGATCATTGGCAGCATCCAACCCACTCCTTCGGCCGCTTCGCGGTCCGGGGGACGTACGGCTGGCTGGCGCAGCCCGAAGCCACGCTGTATCGTCTGCAGACTCGGGAGGTCACGAGGCATGCTTTCTACCGCACTCATTCTGTCGACTGTCATCACGCCCACGCCCTTCTGGGCCGGCCCACTGACCCTGGCGGAGCCGGCGCCCGCAGAGGAGCCCCAGCAAGTCGCCCCGCTCGGGCAGTCCGAGGGGACGTCGGCCTCCGGCTCGATTGATGTCGGCTGGGTCTGGCAGTTGCGGACCGACCTGACGGACACGCAGGCCGGGCGGTTCTCGCATGACCGGGGGCATGTTCTGGCCCGGGCCAGGGTTCCCCTCCGAGACGACCTGGAGCTTCTCCTCTCCGGTCGATATCAACGTGACAACTTCTCATTCGAGAACCTGGTGTCGCCCTGGTCCAACATCAACACGACCCACATCGACGCAGGCCTGCAGTGGCAGGTCACGCGTCAATGGCAAGTGTTCGGGGGCGGCCAGGCGCGGTGGGCTGCCGAGGAGGGTGCCTCACTCGGAGACGGATTCGAAGGAGGCGGGATGATTGGCGCCGCGTACGCGTTCTCGCGGGACTTTGTGCTGGGCGGGGGCGTGGGAGTTCGGAGCCGCATCGAAGACAGCCTGTTGATCTACCCCGTGATCGTGCTTGACTGGCAGATCTCAGATCGACTGAAGCTCAGTACCAATCTCACGACCGGCTGGGCCAACCAAAGTGGGGCGGAGCTGGTGTATTCGCTCGACGACCAGATTGATATCGGCATCGCTGCGGTCTTCGACTACCAGCGCTTTCGGCTTGGCGACGACGCACCAACACCCGGAGGCGTGGGAACGACCGAGGCCCTTCCTGTGACGGCGTTCATCGACCTCGACATCTGCCCGAACGGCAGCCTGCGGGCGTTTGCGGGGGCAACGGTCTATGGCCGGCTCAAGTCGACCACGTCCACGGGCGCCGATGTCTGGGCCAGTGATCACGACCCCACACCTGTGCTGGGACTCCAGGGCACCATTCGCTTTTGACCCAGGGCCGGTGGCGCGGTGATACGCTGCAGCCATGACCGTGTCCTTCACACAGGATTGGGACCGCCTTCGCGCCGAACTCGGCAAGGTCATCGTCGGTCACGATGAGGTCGTCGAAGGAGTACTCACGAGCCTTTTCGCTGGTGGGCATGTGCTGCTCGAGGGCGTGCCGGGGTTGGGTAAGACGCTGCTGGTTCGCTCGCTCGCCCAAGCCCTGTCGCTGGACTTCTCGCGAATCCAGTTCACGCCCGACCTGATGCCTGCGGACGTCACCGGAACGACAGTCGTTGAGGAGGACGCTGACGGTCGACGCTTTGTGTTCCGGCCCGGTCCCGTGTTCGCTCAGATCGTGCTGGCCGACGAGATCAATCGCGCCACACCGAAAACGCAATCCGCCATGCTCGAAGCAATGCAGGAGCGGGCCGTCACCGTCGCGGGCGAAACGCGCCAGCTCGGCCCCCCGTTTCTGGTCATGGCCACCCAGAATCCGATTGAACAGGAGGGCACCTATCCGTTGCCCGAAGCCCAGCTCGATCGGTTCTTCTTCAAGTTGCTTGTCGGCTATTCCGGCCGGGAGGAACTGTGCGAGATTCTTGTGCGTACGACCTCCGCGACGGAGCCGACCATCGAGCCGATGCTCGACGCCGATGCCATCATCTCGCACCAGCAGACCGTGCGGTCGGTGGCCATTCCAGAGCCACTTCTTGCTGCGATGGCGAACATCGTGTTGGCGACACACCCCGGGCGTGAGTTTGCGCCCCCTCGGGTTGATCGCTATGTGCGACTGGGCGCCTCGCCCCGCGCCGGTCAGGCGTTATCACTTGCGGCCAAAGTCGCTGCGGCTCGCCGCGGCCGTGCTGAGATTGAAGCAGCCGATCTCCGCGCTGCCGTCCTGCCGGCCATGAGACATCGTCTGGTGCTCAACTTCGAGGCCCAGGCCGACGGTGTGACAGCCGATGATGTGCTCGGTGATGTTCTCGATACGGTGCCAGTCGCTGCTGCGACGGTGTGAGCCGTCAGTCGCTGGCCTGGTCAGTCCCACTGGGAAAGATCAAGCATGGCCGGATCGGACGCCAGTTGCCATGGTGTGCCCGGTGTCGGCCAGGTTTCGACGCCATCATGACCTGCGTGCGCGCGGACAAGTGACAGTGTGGGCACTCCGCAGACCCAAGCATCCGGGAGAACGATCCTGCAGAGCCATGCGTGATCATGGATGGAAATGTGCGCCCTGGCTGGAGATTGCGTGTCGAAGCCCGCAGGTGTGACGCGGAGCGTGTACGAGGCATCTGGGCAGCCCCATGAAACCGTGACGGATTCGCCCTCCAGCGCGGCGGCACGATCGGGCCACCGACACTCGAGCATGAGTTCCCATCGACCCATCAATCGTCTCACTTGGACGAAGGTCTGGCAGTCGAGCGGGGGCGGGGGTGGCTGCACGGCCGCAGCGACGTCGGTGAGCGTGCGAGCGGGAATCAGGGGACCGATCGTCAACCCAGGCGGAACGACTTCTCTGACCGAGCGATCAACTGGAAGCGCCAGGTGCGCAGCGCCAACCTGGACGAGCAGCCGCTCTTTCCCTCGAAGTGGAAGTGGCTCGAACCGGCGCGTCTGCATGGTCGATGCGGGGATGTGCGCTGGCCAGGGGAGCTCGCCCGGGACGGCCCATGCCACCTCCGCGAGTGTCGCAAGGCGGCGAGGGTTGGCGAATCCGATCGAGACGCGCGGTCCCTGGTCATCGACGACCCACGTGAGCAAATCGGTCTGACGGTCACACCATCGTGCGGCGCGAACAGACAGCGGCTCGAGAGGATCTTCGGAGATTGCCAGGGCGAGCAGTTCCTGGAGGGGACCATGGGGTGTCAGCCAGGCTGCGACGGCGCCGTGCTCACCGACGGCGACCCCGGTGAGGAGTTCGGCTACGCGGCGGGCGACACCTGGGTCTTCGCGCGCAATGCGGTGCATGGCCAAACGCCATGGGCCGATGGATGCAATGGCGACCACACGCTCGAGTGGTTCGAAGTGGTCCAGCCTCGGCGGCTCGCCGCCCCGAACCGCTGCGATCAGGTCACATCGCCACGCCTGGGAGGGATCCGCAGTGGGGGCCGCCGCCCAAGGACCTTCAAACGTGACTGGGGGTGCCAACGGGTCGAGGCGGAGCGGCGGCATGGAATCTGGGAGCTCGGCCCAGTGCAGCGTGACGATGGAGCCGTCGACCATCAGATCGCCCGCACCCACCAGTGGCATCTTCACCAGCAGAAACGGGTCGGCCCCCGGCGTGTCGCTGGTGTGGATCTGCAAGGCCCGTGGAGGAAGCGTCCACTCCCGCTGGCGGCGGGGGACGCTTTCGAGCCACACGAGCTGACTCCTCAGGCGTGGCCCGTCGGTCAATCTCGCGTCGGTACTGCCGCTCGCCGTGGCCAGGGGGATCACCAGCGCACTGCCGTGCTGGGCAAGACTTGCCGTGATGTCTGGAACCACGCCCGATGCGGCGGCGCAGCAGGACGCCAACACAAGGCAGGAGACGGTGCTGTTCATCCCTCAACCGGCGTCGCGGACCGCCTGGCAGAGACGAGCCGGCATGCTTCGTCCACGGCACGGTCGAGTCGGTCATTGGTGATGAATGCGTCGTAGAGATCGTGAGCGGTTGCCAGATCGATCTCGCGTCGCGCTTCAGCGAATCGGCGGTTGATTGCCTCGTCATCCTCGCGGCCACGTGACTCGAGCCTGCGGCGGAGCTCGTCGTCGCTCGGAGGCAGGATGAAGATCATGAAAGCCGAAGGCATGCGGTCACGCACTTGCATGGCGCCCTGCACGTCAATATCGAGCATGATGAGTTCGCCGCCTTCCAGCGCCTGTTCAACAGGCGCCCGTGGCGTGCCGTAGGCGTGGCGGCCGAAGACTTCAGCATGCTCCAGGAACTCATTCCCGCCGGCCATCTCGTCGAACCGCTCGGGAGATACGAACAGGTAATCCTCTCCATTCACTTCACCCTCGCTGCGAGGGCGGGTCGTGGCCGAGACGCTGAACCTGCCCCCGAGTCGCTCGCGGACCTGGTGCACGATGGTTGTCTTCCCGACCCCGGAGGGCCCGGAGACGACCAAGAGCAGACCAGACTCCTGTGGCG
Organism: uncultured Isosphaeraceae bacterium; assembly: GCA_964609425.1. Classification (GTDB taxonomy): domain Bacteria; phylum Planctomycetota; class Phycisphaerae; order Phycisphaerales; family SM1A02; genus UBA12567. The sequence continues at coordinate 6,084 of CAZSSV010000043.1, forward strand.
TTGCCATGTTGGCAGTGTAGAAGCAGGGGCGGGCAGCGTCGGAGCGTTCAACTCCTCCATCTTCGTGGGCCCCGCCTTGGCCGCCGAGGCGGCCCGGCCCCGTACAATCCCCCGATGTCCCTCCCCATCGTCCCCCTTGTGGGCCGACCAAACGTCGGCAAGTCCAGTCTTTTGAATCGCTTTGCGGGGCGGCGAATCTCGATTGTGGACGACGTGCCGGGCGTGACGCGAGACCGCGTCACGGCGGTGGCCGAGCTCGAGCCACCCATGGAGCTGGACACGACCGACACCCGGTGGGTGGAGTTCACCGATACTGGTGGCTGGGGCGTGTACACCACCGACGACACACGGATCGACGACGCGGGCTGCGATTTGGCATCGTTGACCGGCGACATCGAAGGCCAGATCGGCGAGGCCATGCAGCGGGCTGCGGTCATCCTCTTCATCGTGGATGCCCGGGACGGTGTGGTTCCCCTGGACGAAACGGTCGTCGATCTGATTCGCAAGAGGCAGCTCGAAGACCGGGTCATCATCGTTGCCAACAAGGTGGACGACGAGTCCTGGGAGCCGCACGCCATGGAAGCGGCTGGCCTTGGCATGGGTGTGCCGTACTGCGTGTCGGCCACCAGTGGGTATGGCGTTCGCACGCTGCTTGAGACGGTCTGGACCAGAGTGGATGAGGTGGAGAGCCCGGCCGACGCCGAGATGCAGGTGGCCATCGTCGGGTGCCGGAACGCGGGCAAGTCGACCCTGATCAATGCGCTTGCCGGCGAGGATCGCTGCATTGTCTCAGAGATCGCCGGGACGACTCGAGACGCGGTGGATGTACGGTTCGAGATGGCCGGTAGACCCTTCGTTGCCATCGATACGGCGGGACTGCGTCGCCGCAAGAGTTTCTCGGGCGACGTGGAGTACTACGCCTACCACAGAATGCTCCATGCAATTCGTCGCAGCCATGTCGTGCTCTTCATGATTGACGCGACGCGCAAGGTGTCTCAAGTTGACCGCAAACTGGCTCAGGAGTTGCAGCGACAGTTCAAGCCGACGGTGCTCGTACTGAACAAGTGGGATCTTGTCCCGGAGGACACTGACACAGAAGCGTTTGCGGAGTACCTGACCCGCGAACTCCGGGGTCTCGACTTCGCGCCAATCGTGTTGGTGAGCGCAGAGGAGGGAGAGGGACTCGAAGACGTCGTCACCATGGCGTTCAATCTTCGGGAGCAGGCCAGGCATCGAGAAACGACCGGCCAGCTCAATTCCGTCATCGAGTCGATTCTCAAACACCGCGGCCCATCGTCCAGGCTCGGGACGCAGGCGAAGCTGTTCTACGTGTCGCAAGTGGCCACGGACCCACCCACGATCGCGATGGTGGTGAACGATCCGAAACTCTTTGAGGGCCGCTATGAGCGATATCTCATGAACCGACTTCGCGAGGAACTGCCCTTCAGCGAGGTGCCGATCCGGCTGATGTTCTCAAAGCGAAGTCGAAAGGGCTTGCAGGACCTCAAGACTGGACAGTAGGGGGGCGTTTCTCCGGGAGGAGTGCTACGATACCCGCTGATTCGCGTTCCACTCACCGCGGCTGCCAGGCGTCACGGTGAGGCTGAAAACCCCGGCTTGGTGACAGACAAAAGCGTGCAGACGTTCCGCCGGCCGGAGCGCGAATCTCCATGTCCATTTTTCCGCTTGAAATGTTTGAAGAAGACGCCGATCCGGCGCGCCGTGACGCCATGACGCTCGAAGAGCAACTGGTAGCTACGGAGCCACCCAAGACGTTCGTCGTGCGCTTTGGTCGCATGAAGCAGGTCGGCGAGTATGAGTCGCGTGAGGGTATCCGCGCCGGGTGTGGCTCCAAGTTTGTCGTTCGCACGCATCGTGGCATTGAGTTGGCGACGATGCTGACCACGACATGCAGTAATGGCGGGTGTCCGACGTCCGTCTCTCGCCAGGAGATCCGCGACTACATCGACGCTTCCGGTGGAAAGGATTATCCCTTCTACGATCGAGGCAAGGTGCTTCGGGTGGCGACTTCGGATGACCTCCGGGCCTTCACGGAGCGGGAGAGCGACGCGCGTGTGCTGGCGGCCAAGGCGAAGGAACTCGCCGGCTTCTACAACCTTGAGATGAAGGTCGTCGATGCAGAGATGACGCTCGAGTCCGAACGCGGCGTCGTGTTCTACCAGTCCGAGGCGAGGGTGGACTTTCGCGAGTTGGCACAGGATCTGGGTTCTGAGTTTCGTTGCCGCATCGACATGCGTCAGGTGGGCGCCCGGGATGAGGCACGGCTTGTCGCAGACTACGAACGATGCGGGCAGCACTGCTGCTGCAAGAACTTTCTCAAGGTACTCAAGCCCGTTTCGATGCGGTCGGCAAAGCAGCAGAAGGCCACGCTTGACCCGCTCAAGATTTCGGGGCGCTGCGGCAGGCTGATGTGTTGCCTGCGATATGAAGACCAGTCGTACAAGGAACTCAAGGCGAAGTTGCCGCATCGAAAGACGCGAGTTGGCACCATGTTCGGCCCGGGCATTGTTCAGGATGGACAGATATTGACCCAACTCGTTCGGGTCAGGCTTGAAGATGATGGCCGCGATGTGGCGGTTCCGGTCGAGGAACTGATGGACCCGGAGGCGTGCCCGGCGCCCGGAGAACACAGCACGATGGACTTTGGGGATTCCTCCGAGGAACGAATCCCGCCAACGGAAAAGAAGAAGAAATCCGGACGGCGGCGAAGTCGTAAGCGCGACCAGGGCGAAGCGAAGGATGGCGCGGCCCCGACGCGAGAGACTGCCGACGGCGGCGGCAAGAAACGCCGCCGAAGGAGACGCAAGGGCGGGAAGCCTCAGGGGGAGTCATCGACCCCGGCGTCCGAGGGGGGGAGCAAGAAGAAGCGTCGTCGTCGGCGGCGTCGCAAGGGCGGTGGACCGTCCGGTGAAGCTGAAAGTTCATAGCGAAAGTATCCTTGCCGCACATGTCGACTCCATCCAGATCTTCGGGCAAGCCCCATGGCAGTACGATTGTTGAGACGATTCAGTCTCTGCTCGTGGCCTTTACGATCGCCATGATTTTCAGAGGCTTTGTCGTCGAGGGATTCGTCATACCGACGGGCTCCATGGCACCCACACTGCTCGGGGAGCATGTCAGAGTGCACAGCAATCAGACCGGAAGCACGACGGCGGTCGGGCTCGATCTGCCTGCGGGCATGACCAGACTTCCCACGGAGTTTCTGCGGGATCATCAGGCTGGTCGGACCCAGCCCTTCGCCGACCAGCACGCATTGACGCTGGCCGGCCCGAAGTTTGGAGACCGCATTCTGGTGGCCAAGTGGCTGTACCCATTCACCGAACCTGGCCGCTGGGACGTTGTCGTCTTCAAGAACCCAGCCTCAGCCGAGGGTGCGACCGGGACGTACATCAAACGCCTCATTGGACTGCCCGGCGAGACGGTGTGGATTGTCGATGGCGACATCTTTGTGCGGGACTCGGGCGATGAGGCGTTTCACATCGCCCGAAAGCCGCGCGATGTTCGCGAGATCGCGTGGCAGCCGGTATGGAACAGCGAGCACACGCCGAGGCAGCCGCTGCGACTTCCCAGGGGGTGGTCTGGCATGCCCTGGAAAGGCGACCCGGCGACGGCCTGGGAAACACAGGGCGAAACCCTCCGATCCACGGGCGACGCCCCTGCCACGCTGCGATGGGACGAGCAGCAGTTTCCCCTGGACGATTGGAACGCCTACAACATGTTCGGACCTGTGAAGGGAGACTACCCCGTCTCGGACCTTCGCATTTCGGCGACCATGACGCCCCAGTCGCAGGGCCTGGCCGCATCGCTGGACGTGACGGCCCGAAGCCATGTGTATCGATTCAGCATTGAGGACCGGCAGGTGGCGATCTCCATGTGGCCGGTCGGCTCGCCGGCGGATGCCATTGGTGAGACTGCAGAGACTTCCGTGCTTGAGCCGGGAGTTCCAGTTCGCTTCGTGGCCGAGCACATCGATCAGGCGGTGCGGCTGAGCATCAATGGAGCAACGGTACTGGAGCTCTTCTACGATTGGTCGCCGCGCGAGCGACTGGCCGCTGCGAGTGGCGTCGAGGCGGAGGGGCTGAGCGACGCGCAACTTGCCAAGCGGCTTTCGACGACACCTTCACTCTCGTGGACATTCAGTGGGAGCCCTGTCACGCTCACGCGGATGGAGGTCGATCGTGACATCTACTATCGCCCTGCCGTTCTGACGGCTCACGCAATGAAGAATGCGGCCACTGCCGAGTTTGCCGCCGAGGTGCAGCCGGGCCGTTACGCCGCGGCCACCCACCCCGACCATCTCCAGACGCTCGGTCCCGACCAGTTCTTTGTGCTCGGCGACAACAGTGGTCGTTCGCTCGATGGGCGCCTCTGGGGTGCCCCGACGCCGATCGTTGCGGAGCAGGTTGACGCGGCGCCCTTTGTCGTCCCGAGAGACCTGCTCATCGGCAAAGCGTTCGTCGTGTACTTCCCCGCGCCCGCAAGCGGGTTCATCCCCGACTTTGGATCGTTGCGGTTCATTCACTGAGTCAGGCGTCACTCCGCGTGCTGGTGGGCACGCGCTCGGTTTGGTGATGATGTGAGTCTTGGGAGCCGGCGCATGTCCTGTGACAAGCCACACCCTGCGTTTGCTTGGCTTGTCTGGGGAATCGGAACGCTGTACTTCCTGTTTGACTACACAAATCAGGTCGTTCCGGGTGCGATGAAGCCGGAGTTGCAATCAGCCTTCGGGGCCAACGCCACAGAGTTTGGCATGCTTGCGGCGAGTTACTTCTACATCTACGCGGTGATGCAAATCCCAGTAGGTCTGCTGGACGACCGATTCGGACCCAAGAGACCGCTGGCGATTGCCGCTGTCGTTGCAGTCGCAGGGTGTGCACTGTTTACACAAGCCGACTCGGTGATGACCGCAATGCTGTCGAGGATGATGATTGGCGTTGGTGCCAGTTTCTCGTTTGTGTCGGTGCTCATGCTTATTCGGCACTGGTTCGCGCCAGAGCGATTTGCGCTGCTCATTGGGCTGACGAACATGGCGGGCATGGTCGGCGCGATCGGGGCTGACAATGTGCTGTCCAGATCGGCCCAATCCGACGTGTTCGGATGGCAGTGGACGATTGGCGCGATCGCCGCGGTCGGTGGGGTGGTTGCGATCGGCATCGTCCTGCTCGTACGCGATCATCCCGCGGGAACCCGTCGCGACCCTGAGGCGGCACCGTCCCTGGGCACCTCAGATGCGTGGGGCCATCTCAAGATCATCCTTGCCTCGCCGCAGATGTGGATTGGCGGCATCTATGCGGCGACGATTGCAACAGTCTTCATGACCTTCGGCGCGGCGTGGGGCCCGTTGTATCTGGAGCGATTGTTCGGGATTCCAGCGCAGTCGGCAGCGAGCATGGCATCGCTCGTCTTTGTCGGGGCGATTCCCGGGAGTTTCTTCTTTGGGTGGTTTTCGGGGAAGATCAGGCGTCGCAAGCCTCCGATGGTCATCGCTGGCTTCGGCGTGGTGATCTCCTTCTTCTTGTTGGCCTTCGTGATCGGTGACTCGATCTGGCTTGGCCGCGCATGTCTGCTCGGCATGGGGTTCTTTGGATGCGGCAATGTGGTCGCGTATGCGGTCGGTGATGACAACAGTCCTCAGGGCGGTGAGGGCATCGGGCTCGGGTTTATCAACACGTGCCTGATCGGGGGTGGCGCCGGATTTGGTCCGATGATTGGAGTGCTGCTCACGTGGCAACAGCCGCATGCTGCGAGCCCGCACGACTACACCCTGGCTGAACTCAACATCGCATTTGCGCCACTGATGGTGTGTCTGGCCGCAGCACTGCTCACGTCGCTGCTCATCCGGGAGACGCGGTGCGCCCGCGTGACCCCGCCACAGAAACTTTGAGTCGTTTGGGTCACCAATGCCGCTCCGGTGATCGCTGGTGGGCCGATACGGCCAGGTCGCGCTGCTGTCACGTGCGAGCCGCGTCAGCGTCACCCCCGTGTTTCGGGTGGGCGAGTGTCAGATTCCACCATGAGCCGCGGCGCGATTGGCTTGCGCCATCTCTTCGTCTTCCACATTGTGCTCGGCCAGCGCGGTGGCGAAGGCGTCCGAGGCCATGAGATCCCTGGCAGTCTCACCCCACTCCGTTTTGGCGAAGTGGTAGATAATGTGAGGGATTATGAAGATGACGAGGAAACCGCCCGCGAGGATCATCAGGTACGCGCTGTATGAAGTTTCTGGAATCTGCTCGGGCCGGAACCACCCGATGACGTATGCGAAGAGCGTTGAAGCCAATCCGACGATGCAGATAAGCCAGCCCAACCAGGCGGGCATCGAGAACTTCCGTGGATTGTCCGGGTGCTTCACCTTGAGCTTGAGATAGGACAGGAAGAGCAACACGTACATGGCCAGGTAGGTCAGCACCGTCAGTGCCTCGGTTGTGAAGAATGCAACGTTTCCGGCACCACTTCCCTGTTGAGTCGTCTGCCCACCAGACGTTCCGAACGTGAGAAGCAGCATCCACGCGGTCACGATGATGCCCTGGGCGAGCAAGATGCGGATCGATACGCCGTGTCTATTGCGACGGGCGAACGATGGTGGCAGCAATCCTTGTGACGCCGAGAAGCGGAGGCCACGGCTTGGGCTCGACACCCACGAACTGATCTCGGCAATGGCTCCAAGTGCAATGCAGACTGCGGCTGGGTACACCAGCCAATGCAGTGAGTAGACCTCCAGAAGTCGTCCGATGGTGTCGTAGAGTCCGGCACTGAGATTGATGTCTTTGGCCGGGATAGCGACCGCGACGGTGAGTCCTCCGAGGCAATTCAGCAGGATGGCACCTGCGACCAGAATGAAGACCGCAAGCGGATAGTTGCGGCCGGGGTTGCGGAGGTCATTGACGTGGGTCGCTGAGCCTTCGATACCCATAAACGACAGGATGAATGACACGAAAACAACGAGCGTCGCAGCCTGGGCGAAGTCAGGAAAGAAGGTCTGCGCGTCCATGGTGATCTTGATCGTGTTGTCGCCCATGACAAAGATGATGCCGAGCGCGATCACCAGGACCGCCGGCATCAAGATGCCAATGGTGAAACCCCACGTGGCGATTCTGGCGACGGCCTTGGTGCCCCAGAAGTTCGCGATGGTGACCAACCAGAAGACAATGAAGACGGTGGCGAACTTGAGCAGGGCATTGTCATTGAACGCCGGCGAGAAGAGCGTCGAAAAGGCTGCCGTGACAAAGTAGAGCATGGCGATCATGCCGATTGTGATCTGCATGAACTGCATG
>CAZSSV010000044.1:0-509 GCA_964609425.1 uncultured Isosphaeraceae bacterium
GTCAGGACTGATTCTTGAGAGATCCTCCCGCATCTGTTGTTCGATGCCCCACGCTTCCTGAAGCACATCGCCCGATGCGTTGGCCGTTCGTGATACTGCGGATGCGGCCTGGAAGACCTGCCCGCAGATGAGCACGATTACGACAAGTACCGCAACCGAGACCAGGATCTCGATGAGCGTAAAGCCACGGGTGTGCAGTCGCGTGGCCATCACAGGTCCGCCACCGTCACGTAGATGGGAATGAGCCGATACGTCAGTCCCTGCTCCGTCGTCACGACGGGGGGCACGTACCAGAGGCGATCGACCACCGCGGCCCCGGGGTTGGCCGGGTCGTCGCTTCGAATCATGCCCGTCCGGAAGTGCTCGTTCTGGGTCATGGTCGAGAGGGACTCCGCCGGCAAGATGACACTCGATGTGAACAGTTGCGGGTCGAGGAAGTCGCCGTCGCTGTCCAGATCGAGCCGGTCGAGTTGAAAGTCCGCAGAGGGCGCCGGCACAGGGCTCGTGAG
>CAZSSV010000044.1:519-13318 GCA_964609425.1 uncultured Isosphaeraceae bacterium
CGACACGGGCGAGAAACCGTCCTGAATGTCGGTGGCGGTGCGGCCTGCCGCGATGCGGTGGAGCCCACCCAACTGGTCCACGAGCCACTGCCCGGGCCAGGCCCACCCGTACCGTGGATGATTGATGTCGCTGATTTGGTCGGGCTCGGTGCCGGGGAGTCCTTCCTGCAGCCCGGCCCACCACGGTTCAAACTGCGTATCGGGATCATTCAGGTCGACGACCCATGGCACCGGAATGGTCGGAGCGCCCGGATTGTCGTCGTCTTCGACGGGCGCCGACACCCAACTCGGCTGGGACATCGACGTCCGTTTGACGCGATACACGAAGATGGCAACCTGCACGTTCGTGCCGTGGCGACGGACCATGAAGTCCCAGAAGTACAGCGGCTTTCGGCCCGTACCATCGGCCGGCGGCCAGGTTCGCTCCTCCGGTGTGATCAACACTTCGGGCGGGGACAGGTGCGGCGGGTCCAGACGAAGTCCGGCGGGGTTCTCGGTCACGATGTGGCGCGGATGGAACGGCAGGCCGACCGACGCTCGGGTCGGATCGGCCACGTCGAAAGCGAGCAAGCGCCGCCAGGGGTGCCCGTCCTCCAGCGTGTGCTCCCCAATGCTCTGTGCCCTGCCCGCCTGCTCCAGCGCATTGAAGACGTCCACAGTGCCCGGGCTGATGGTGCCGACCAGATCGGTGTCGGTCACGGATGTGATCATGGCCGGTCGCATCCAGGGCCACGTCTGCTGGTCGAGCCAGGCCGCAGGGCTCGTGCCAAGTTCGCCTACGAGCGTCGCCGTCATGTCAAGTTCGAGTTGATCGGCTGCAGCCTGGCCATTGAGCCACTCGGCATAGTCGAGCTGCGCGCCGAAGAAGTCCCGCCACGCCCCAAAGTCCTCGGCCGAGAGCCGGCCACGCAGAATGTCAAGGGCGCGAGACGCGACGATCGGCCCGTTGATCTCGTCTTCGGCCCGCTGCTGCAGCGAGATGCCGGCAGGGAAGAGTGACGCGATACTGATCAGTCCGATGCCGAGGATGAAGATCGCCATCAGCAGTTCGATGAGCGAAAACGCGCGACGTACAGTGTGTCCGGTCGCTGTCATTGGGTGCGACCTTCCTGCGCCACACCCGTGACGCGATTGAGGTGCACCTGCCGCCCCGTACGATCAATAAACTCATTGAGCGCCTTGGCCCGCGTCACCGCGGCCCGGCGGCGAACGGTATCGGCGCCGCTGTCCACCCATTCAAGGGTGTCAAGCTCTTCATGGGCATCTCGATCGTCATACACCACCAGATAGGGCGCCACCAGCACCCACGGCTCGTCCGCCTCTTCTCGAATGCACAGGGGCATGCGTTCATCATCGTTCCACAGGTCGGCCCCGGGACTGGCATTGCCGTTGGCGAGGTACCGAACGCCCAGCCAGCAGTCGCCTGCGGGAGGAGACCATGGTGCTGCGTCGTCTGCGTCCGGAGGACAGGCAAGGTCCGGGGCCACGCCCTCTTCCACCGGCCGGTTGCAGTACCCAGTTCCCCCGTACTGCTGCACACCGTCTCCGTCCCAGTCCACCCACATCCAACTCGCGTCCGATTCGTGCATGACCGTCGTATGACTGCCGTCACGCGCGAACAGCACACCAACGAGTTGGCCGGGTGCTTCTGGAATCGTCGTGGCAAGTTGCCCGACCGCGAAGTACTGGCCGTCGGCATCCAACGGCATGCGCACGCCGCCGTCGTCGTCCACGTGCGCAAGCCGGTGCCCCGGTGTCGCGATGCCGATGCCCTCAGCCAACCGCATGGGCGTGCCCGTCTCGATCGGCTCGAAGCGAGCGACCATCGGTTCGGAGGAGAGTCCGTTGAATGGATCCTCCAGCACATACGGCAGTGACTCGCCCGAGTACTGCACCAGGACGCCCTCGATCTGCTGGACACCCGGTGCCACCACGACGGGGCGAAACACCAGTCCGGTCGTCCGCCCTTCGTGGAGCGCTTTCATGCGAGCCTGAGCGAGCATCGCCTTGACTTCCTCCACAGCTCCTGCCCGGCGTACATCGGCCGCGAGCGCCTGATACGAGGCAATGGTTGCGAGTCCGAGCACCCCGATGATCGCAACCACAGCCAGCAGCTCGATGAGCGTGAAGCCGCGATCCCGATCGACGGAGGTCGATATCACCACTGCCGCACCTCATACGAGTACATGTTGTCCTCGGTTCTTCGGTACGTCACCGCGTCCTGAGCCGGCGCAAACGCCCCGTCGGCCCCGTGTGTGTACTCCAACCAGCCGTATCGCTGGTCCGGGCCTGCGCTCATGAAGTACGTTCGCTGCCCTCTCGCCGGGCCGAACGCCCGTTCCTCGTAGGTGCGAATCGTGCCGTCTTCGTCCTTCAGCGGCGTATTGGTCGTCCCTTCGATCTCTGCGTCATTGAGTCCGGACGACTCGGCGGCCCCGGTGTACCAGTCTCGGCCCCCAAAGACGACCAGGACAGGGCGGCCCCAGGCATCCACCACATAGGCGTCATCCGGATCAGGGTTGTCCGGATCGCGGTACTCCCAGAACGAGTCGCCAATCTTCGCGACGATGGCCTTGCTCGACGCCACACGCTTGAGTTCGTTCAGCAGCGTGGTCATCATCCGGCGGCCAGCCCTGTTGGACACGGCCGTCTCCCAACTGGCGAAGTCATCCGGCACCGCACTGAAGTCCTCAAGGAAGCCGATCCCGTCCGGCTGGGTCTGCGTGTAGACACCCCGTACCGGAAGGTCGTACGAACTCACCCCATCCAGGGGCATGTCGGAGTACGGCAGCGACCCGGCGCCGTCGCCCTGACCGCTTGTGAGCGGCCGGCCCGTGTGATTCTGGTATTCAACCATGGCCGCGTCGAGCAGGCTGAGCATGTCCTGCGTCTTTCGCTTGTCGGCCGACTCCAATACAGCCGAGCCGACCGACAGCGTGATCGCCGCAAGAATCGCGATGATGACGATCGCCACCATCAGCTCCACCATGGAGAAAGCGCGGCGGAATCGCTGCGCGAAGTGAATCGGTCGCGAGCGCGTCATTGGCCCACCTCCACGATGTTGTCCCGATTGGCTTCCTCGGTGGGCGCGACCCCTGCATCGAAGGCCGGCGCGCCCAGCCAGGGAAGGTCCTGGCCGTCTTCGTACCAGCCGCTCGCCGCGGCGTCCGCCGCCGCGTGATCACCGCGGGCATCGGACAGATTGGCGAGCGCCGCACCCGGAAAGTCCACGCGGGCCCAGTCATAGATCCGGCGGTTCGCACCAGACGACATGAATGCGAATCGGCCAGTGAGAAGGGATCAGTCGACGAATGGATCTCCGTTGCCGACAGAGCCACCCTCACTGCGATAGTCCCCCCACCGCTGCCCCGCCGCGTCGGTGAACCACCAGGTCACGGACTCGCCCTCGTCGAGTTCCCACGGCCGCAGCGCAAAGTACTCCGCCATGCTGGGCGCGTAGGACCAGTCGGGTGCCGGCTTGTAGCCCGTGGGGTAGGCAGTGGCCGGCTGGCCGGTTGGATGATTGACCCGGTAGTACCGAATGGGTGTACCCCACCCATCGACGATCACCTTCGGTGCCGCTTCGTCATACCCGGGGTCACCCGGATAGAAAACCATCGGTTGGTTGGTGGCGGGGTCGATGGAACCGTCCCACGCCGCCCCATCCCATCCCAGCGCACCAAGCATGCTCGGGTCGTCCAGTTCCAGATATGGCCCGATGACGGTGCCTCGCGACCCACTGCGGTCGGGACGCCTTTCACGCAGTTCGTACCGGCCATCCTGCACGCCTTCGGTCGGGTTCACGCCGTCGTTCCAGGATGCGTTCCAGAAACCGTCCTCGCCCGGTCTGCGAAGGCCGAAGCCGTCCGACGCTTCCGTCACCGCGCCCGATGCATCGGTCACGGCGCCGTAGCCATCCTCGGCCTCGGTCCCATAGCCGAGCAGGTACTCGGCAGGTGATGTGTAGGAGTACCGTCGCTGCATCGCCGTCAGGTAGGCCGGGCGACTCCCCACCATCACGCGGGTCGGCTCCACGCCGTCGATGCCGGCACGGTCGTTGTCAAGCAGGGGCGGAAGGTACCCCGTATCCGCCTCGAACCGGGTCGCGGCCTGCGTCAGGGCGTTGAGCCTCGTGGACGTCGTTGACGCGAGTGCGGCACTTCGGGCACCGCCCGCCGCCACGACGAGCAGACCGATCAACACGACGATGATGCCCATCGTCACAAGGATCTCGATCATCGTGAAACCGCGGGCCCGTGTCATGACTGTGAATCCGATACCGACTGGATCATCTTGACCAGGGGCATGAAGAGCGCGAGCACGATGCCGCCGACGATCGAGCCAAGCACCACCACCAACAGCGGCTCCACCAGGCTCAAGAGCGACTGCACGGCCACATCGACCTCTTCGTCGTAGTTGTCAGCGACCTTCATGAGCATGACGTCCAGATCGCCGGTTTCCTCGCCAACGTCGATCATATTCACGACGATCCCGTCGCAGACCTTTGACTCACGCAGCGGCGTCGCGAAGGATTCGCCCTCCCGAATGGAGTCGTGGACTCGCTGCAATGCCCGCTCGAAGACCCAGTTGCCGCACGTGTCTCGGGTGATGTTGATGGCTTCCAGGATGGGCACGCCCGCCGACACAAGTGTGCCGAGCGTTCGGGTGAACCGTGCAACGGTCGTCTTTTCGACCAGCACGCCGACCACCGGAATCTTGAGGACGATCCAGTCCATCATCGCGCGGCCGAAGTTGGTCTTGCGAAGCAGTTTCAGAAACACCATCAGGACGAAGGGCGAGGCAACAACAACGGCCCACCCGGGAACAACCTGATCGGGCTTGTTGCCGGCGACCCAGGCGGACGCTTCAATGAGAAACTGCGTCAGCCCCGGCAGTTCAATCTCGAAGTCGGCGAAGATCTCCTCAAACTTCGGGATCACGAAGTACATGATGCCGGTGACAATCGCAACGGCAATGATCACAACAACGGTCGGGTAGATCATCGCACCCTTGATGCGTGAACGCAGCCGCTGCGCCTTCTCCATGAAGTTCGCGAGCCGCTGCAGAATGATGTCGAGCACACCACCGACCTCGCCGGCCGCGACCATTTTGCAGTAGAGCCGATCAAAGCCCTTCGGGTGTTTGGCAAACGCGTCTGACAGGGTGGACCCCGCCTCGACGTCCGTGACGACCTGCCCCAGAATGTTCTTGAGCTGGCCGGGCTTCTGCTGCTGCTCAAGAATCTGCAGTGATCGGAGCAGCGGCAGACCCGCGTCCTGCAGTGTGGAGAGTTGCCTGGTGAATTGCGTGAGAATCTTGACCTTGACCTTGCCGATCGCCGGCAACTTGATCTCGATCCCCTTCTTGTCGCCCTTGGCCTTCTTGGGCTTCTTCTTCGAGGCCTTCTTCGAGGGCTTCTTGTCGCCCTTCTTGCCACGGCCACCGAGCAGGCCCCTCTTGCCGCCGCCGTCGCCGTCGTCCTGCCGGACGGATGTCGGAAAAAAGCCCTGCCCGCGAATCTGCTGGATGGCATCTTCGCTGGTCTCTGCTTCCACCGATCCGGTGGTCGGCTTGCCGGCCGAGTCGAGCGCTTCGTACTGATAGGTCGCCATGTTCGTCGTCCCGCTGATCGGGACTACTCCTCGCTGATGGTCTCGCGGAGAACCTCATCAATCGTGGTCCGGCCGTCGTAGATCGACAGCAGTCCGGACTCCCGCAGCGTCCGCATGCCGCGGCGACGCGCCTCAGTCCTGAGCAGCGCCGTCGAGGCCTGCTGCATGATCATTTCTCGCAGCGCGTCATCCATAACCAACGTCTCAAAAATGGCCAGCCGCCCCTTGTATCCGCTGCCGTTGCAGTTCTCGCACCCGTTGCCGCGGAAGAACGTGCGACCGGCAACATCTTCCGGACGCAATTCGACCTCCATGAGTTCCGTCTCACTGGGGGTGTATTCGTGCTTGCACTTGGCGCAGATCCTCCGCACCAGACGCTGCGCCACAATCGCTTCGACCGTCGCGGTGATGAGGAACGACTCCACACCGAGGTCGACCATTCGCAGCACCGTCGAAGGTGCGTCGTTGGTATGCAGGGTCGAAAACACGAGGTGGCCCGTCAGTGCAGCCTGAATGGCGATCTGGGCGGTCTCAAGATCGCGAATTTCTCCGACGAGAATGGTGTCGGGATCCTGACGCAGGAACGAGCGAAGCAGACGGGCAAACGTGAGTTCCTGATCGGTATTGACCTGGCACTGCACGAGCCCGTCGATGTCATACTCGACCGGGTCCTCGGCTGTGAGAATCTTCGTGGTGGGCTCGTTGAGCGCGCTCAGCGCCGCATAGAGCGTCGTCGTCTTGCCCGACCCGGTCGGCCCGGTGATCAGCACAACTCCATTGGGCTTGCGGATCAGTTCGTTCATGAGCTCGAGTTCGTCGTCACGAAGCCCAATCCGATCGATCGCCAACTCGACGTTGCCACGGTCAAGCACACGCATCACAACCGATTCGCCGAACATGGTCGGAAGAACCGACACACGCAGGTCGATCGGATTCTGCTGAACGGTCAACTCAATGCGGCCGTCCTGTGGCAGTCGACGCTCAGCGATGTCGAGATTGGCCATCACCTTGATACGCGACACGATCGGAAGCGCCAGGTGTGGAGGTGGAGGAACCATCTCGTACAGCACACCATCGATGCGGTATCGCATCTTGAACTCTTCTTCGAACGGCTCAAAGTGAATGTCACTGGCCTTGTCTTTGATCGCCTGCAGCAACACGAGATTCAGGAGCTTGACGACCTTGTTGTCCTCGGACGCCGCCGCCAACTGGTCGAGGTCCACCGACTCGCCGCGCCCCTCAAGCGCCGCCAGCGTGTCGGACTCTTCCAGGGCCGCCATGACATCGAGCATCGACGAGCCGCTCTGGCCGGCCGCGTACAGACGCTCGATCGCGGCCTCAACCGCTTCAGGCGGCGCGACGACGGCCTGAACCTTGAAGCCCATGAGCAGGCGAAGGTCATCGACGGCCCGGTAGTTGTCCGGGCTCTTCATGGCGATCGTGATGGCTTTGCGGCTCGGATCGAAGGACACCGGAACAATCTGGTACGTCCGAGCTGTCTCCCCGGGCAGATGCTCGGTCAGTGCCTCGTCGATCGCCTCCGGGTCGAGCTTGATGAACTCAAGCCCGATCTGCCCGGTGAGTACCTCAAGAATGTCCTGCTCGGTGATCTTGCCGAGCTCCACCAGGATGGCGCCAACCTTGGTCCGCTCGCCCTTGGCCGCTCGCTTTTTCTGAATGCTCAGCGCCTCATGCACTTCATCCCGCGTCAGCTTGCCCAGCTTGACCAGAATGCGTCCAAACCGCCGCCCCTTCAACTCCGCCGCCAGACCACCGGTGCCGCGACGCGACTTGGGCCCGCGGCGGCCTGAAGACGCCCGCGTGCTCGAGCGGCTACTGGATGGTTTGGGGTTGGACTGTGGCTCGGGCTCGGGCATGGGCGGTGATTCCTCGCGGCCCAACGGGGCCTTCACTGGGGCGTCACACCACCGTCCCAGTGGGTGTGACCCCAAACATGCCCCCTCCGGCCATGCCCCCCCACGGCCCCCATGGCGGTGGCCCCTCACCCCCGCCACCTCAGTCGTCACCTTGGAGTATGGGATGCGTCCCGCCGCCGATCAAGGGGCTGCGACGGCCTTTTTGGCATGGGACATCGGCCAAACGCAATGGTCAGCCCGGCGGCTGGCAGGCTCAGGCGTCCGCCACCGGGGCCTTCTGGTCCAGCTCTGTCCGCCCAACCGACTTTCCGACCCGGTGAATGCGGTTTGTGAGCTCTGAAGCGTCTCGGGCCTTGTCAATCATCTCCTCGGCGTCGATGACGCCTCGCTCATACAGGCTCCAGAGGTGGTCGTCGAGCAACTGCATGCCAAACTTCTTGCCGGTCTGAATGGCAGAGTCGATGCGGAAGGTCTTGTTCTCACGAATGAGGTTGGCGATCGCCGGCGTCACGACGAGAAACTCATAGGACGCCACGCGTCCGGGCTTGTCGCACCTGGCCAGCAACTGCTGGGAGAGCACGGCCAGCAGTGTGACCGACAGCTGCACGCGAATCTGCTCCTGCTGATTGGTCGGAAACGCGTCGATGATCCGATTGATCGTGCCCGAGGCGCCCGTGGTGTGCAGCGTGGCAAACACCAGGTGGCCCGTCTCCGCAGCGGCAATGGCAGCCTCAATCGTCTCGAGGTCTCGCATCTCGCCCACGAGGATCACGTCGGGGTCCTGCCGCAACGCCCGGCGAAGGGCCTCGGCGAAGGACGGCACGTCCACACCGACCTCCCGCTGGTTGACGACTGACTTCTTGTGGTAGTGGTAGTACTCGATCGGGTCCTCGACCGTCACGATGTGCCGATCGAAGTTCATGTTGATGTAATCGATCATCGTGGCCAGACTGGTCGTCTTACCAGAGCCGGTCGGCC
This sequence comes from uncultured Isosphaeraceae bacterium, assembly GCA_964609425.1. GTDB lineage: Bacteria > Planctomycetota > Phycisphaerae > Phycisphaerales > SM1A02 > UBA12567. Next base: position 8,987 of record CAZSSV010000044.1, read on the forward strand.
CCGTGACGACGAACAGACCACGTGGACGCCGAATCAATTCCCGTACGATTTCAGGCAGGCCAATCTGCTCAAAGGTCAGGAGTTCATTGGGAATCAGGCGGAGGCAGATGCTCACATTGCCCCGCTGCTTGAACACCGCCACACGGAACCGTGCGCGATCACCATAGGCAAAGCCGAAGTCGGTACTCCCGTGCTCCTGCAGTTCCTGCTGGCACCGCTCGGGTGTGATCGACTTCATGAGCGCCACGGCATCTTCGTTGTCGAGCACCTTGGTGTCGAGCCCGCGCAGGCGGCCCGAGAGTCGCAGGGTTGGCTTCCGCCCCACGGAGATGTGGAGATCTGACGCGTCCTGGCGGATCACGGTGTCGAGAAGTCGATCGATCTGGATGCTGGACATGGCCGTTCAATGTACCCGCCGATGCCGGCGAGCCTCACCTCCTACTCGGAATCCATATTCGCTGCGACAAGGACATCAGCCTGCGCAAATCTCGCGATTTCCGGCATTGTCGTCACGCCATTGAGAATCTTGACCTTGCCGTCCTTCAGGAGCGACCGCATGCCCGCCCGAATGGCGGCCTGTCGGAGTTCGGCCACGGTGGCCCGCGCGAACGCCATTTCCCGAAGCTCGGTCGTCATCTGCATCATCTCAAAGATGGCCTTCCGCCCCTTGTAACCAATGCCTCCGCACACGCCACACCCGACCGCCCGCTTGATCTTGCCTTCGCCTTCGGATGGATCGATGTCCACCAGTCGCATCACACGTGGGTCGGGCTGGGGGTCCACCTCAGCACACTTCGAGCACAGCACTCGAATGAGCCGCTGCGCCATGATGGCCTGGATGGAACTCGCCGCCAGATACGGCTTGACTCCCATATCGACCAGACGGGTGATGGCCGACGGCGCATCGTTGGTATGGAGCGTCGAGAACACGAGGTGGCCGGTCAACGCCGCCTGAATGGCAATGTCCGCAACCTCGCGGTCGCGAATCTCGCCAATCAGGACGATGTTGGGTGCCTGGCGAAGCATCGACCTGAGAATCGCTGGGAACGTCAGGCCAATACCGTCATTGACCTGGCACTGATTGATGCCGGCAAAGCTGTACTCGACCGGATCTTCCGCGGTAATGATCTTGCGGTCCGGGCGATTGAGTACGTCGAGCGCCGAGTACAACGTCGTCGTCTTGCCCGATCCGGTGGGGCCCGTGACAAGAAAGATGCCGTTGGGCCGGCGAATGATGCGATTGAAGTGGTCCAGGTGATCCTGTTCGAACCCCAGATTCTGCAGACCGATTCGTACCGAGTCGGGCCGAAGCACACGCAGCACGACCGACTCACCGTGGTAGGCCGGACAGGCACTGACACGGAAATCAATCTGGTCGCCATCGACCTCCAGTTTGATGCGGCCATCCTGCGGAACGCGCTTCTCCGCGATATTCACACCCGACATCAACTTCAGGCGGGCCAGCAGCGCCGACTGCATGCGCTTTGGAAGTTCGTCCCGCACGTGGCAGACACCGTCAATGCGGTATCGAAGCAGCACACGGTCCTCCATGGGCTCCACGTGAATATCCGACGCGCGGCCCCGCACGGCTTCCATGATGAGTTTGTTCGTCAGTTTGACGATGGGGGCTTCGTCCCCGCCGCCCCCGATGTCCACAGAGGCATCGACCGATCGGTCGACAGACGTGTCCACCGACACATCGATCGACTCGGTCACCAGCGACTCGGACTTCACAGCCGAGCCGGTGCCAAGCCGCTCGTCGATGTACGCCTTGAGCGCACTTCTGGGCGCCAGGATGGGGTCTATCTCGGCCTTCAGGCGAAACCGCAGTAGATCCAGCAGTTCCAGGTCGAGTGGATCGTGGACGAGCAGTTTCATCCGGCCGTTGCCCATACCACACGGCGCCACGAGGTGCTTTCGAACGACGTCCTTCGGGGCCGCGTCGAGGTCGATCCCCTCAAGGTCCGCCCCGGAGGCCATCGGGTTGAAGTCCATGCCGAATTGCTCGGCAAGGGCCTTGGCGATCTCCACGTCGCCGCAGGCACCAGACTCGATCAGACACTCGCCCAGCCGCTTCCCGCTTCCCTTGGCCAGTTGCAGGGCCGTCTCAAGCTGGGCATCGGTGATGGCCTCGGCTTCGAGCAGCATCTCGCCGAGCTTCCGGCGGACTCTGGTGCGTCTGGCCATGGCGCTGCAATCGACTCCTGAAGGACTGTCGGATCGGGCACGCCCCACGCAGGGGCTCGATACCGACCTCCAACCAATGAACGCTGCATCCTATCGACTGGGTGCGTGCCACGAAGCCAGGAAGCCGGATACCCTCGCCGCCCGCCACATCTGGAGCCCGCCGGTGCGAATCCTCATCACAGCTGGACCCACACGGGAACCGATCGATGCCGTTCGGGTGCTCAGCAACCGCTCGTCGGGTCGCATGGGCATCGCGCTCGCCGCCGATGCCACCGCCCGAGGTCACGATGTCACGCTGCTGCTCGGTCAGGGGGCGACGGCGGTGCCCGCTGATGGCCTGGACCCGGTCTGGTTCGACTCCACCCACGATCTCGCCACCCTCCTGGCGGCACACGCCCCGGCATGCGAGTTGCTCATCATGGCCGCCGCCGTGTCCGACTTCATTCCCGAGCGGGCCGCCAAGGGCAAGCTCGATCGACGCGACGGCGTCCGCTCGCTCTCGCTGTCACCTGCACCAGACCTCCTCGCCGGAGTCGCCAAGCGCCGCCGCGCCGGACAGCGGATCGTCGGATTCGCATTGGAAGAAGCGGACCACCTGGAGACGCGGGCCCGGGACAAACTGAAGCGGAAGGGGCTGGACGCCATCGTGGCCAATCCCCTGGCCACCATGGAGGCGGCGGACATCTCCGGGCTCTTGATTGAGGCAGGTGGCGGCATCCAGACCGCGCCGCGGCACGCGACCAAAGAAGAGTTTGCCACTTGGCTCCTGAATGCCCTTCTGCGGTAGGGCCTTGATATCCTCCCGCTCCCCCCATGAGCACCGATCTCACCAGAAACGAGGAGCACGGGCCGGCAGGCCCGCGTGTGTGGGCTTGGTCCATCTGCATCGCAGGCACACTCGCCGTCATCACGGCGTTGGGGTGGGGCCTGATCGCAGGCGGGGGCCACCACGACGCCCACGCCGAAGCGTTCCATCCGCCCACCGCCTGGGGGCTCGGCGTGCTGCCGTTCGCCGTTCTCCTGGGCGCCATCGCGGTGCTGCCGCTCATTCCGGCAACCGAAGGGTGGTGGCACAGCAACCTCAGCCGGTTCCTGGTGGCCATGCTGTGCGGATTGGCGACGCTCCTGTATGTCTGGATCGTCGATGGATGGGCGGCGGTCGGCACCACGCTGGACCATGCCATTCTGCAGGAATACGTGCCCTTCATCATGCTGCTCTTCAGCCTCTACGTCATCAGCGGAGGCATTCACATCGGTGGCGACGTCCGGGCCCACCCGGCGGTGAACACAGCGTGGCTCGCGATCGGGGCCGCCATCGCCAGTTTCATCGGCACGACCGGGGCCAGCATGCTGCTCATCCGCCCCCTGCTCAATACGAATCGCGAGCGGAAGCACACGGTGCACACGGTCGTGATGTTCATCTTTCTCGTCAGCAACATCGGAGGCACGCTGCTGCCGATCGGTGACCCCCCGCTGTTCCTGGGCTACCTCGAAGGCGTGCCCTTCTTCTGGACCTTTGGGCTCTGGGTCGAATGGGCGGTGGCGTGCTGCATCCTGCTCGCGGTGTACTTCATCTGGGACTCAATCATGTACGCCCGCGAGGCCCCTGCCGTCAAGCTCTTTGATCGGGCCAATGTGCAGCCCCTTCGGCTGGAGGGCAGTGTGAACATTCTCTGGCTGCTGGGCGTGGTGGCCTGTGTCGCCTTCATCACGCCGGGCAAGCCCGTTCCGCTTACCGAGTTTGAGGCCTTTGACTTCCTGCGTGAGCTGGTCATGCTCGGTCTGGTCGCGCTCTCTCTGCTCACAACCCGCAAGCGGACACGCGAAGCGAACCGGTTCGACTACGGCGCGATCATCGAGGTCGCTGCGCTGTTCATCGGCATTTTCATCGCCATGCAGGTTCCACTGCACGTCCTGAAGGCACAGGGCGAGGGCATCGCCGCGGCGCTCAGCGAGCCCTGGATGTATTTCTGGATCACCGGCGGGCTCTCGAGTGTGCTCGACAACGCGCCCACCTATCTGGTCTTCTTCCAGCTCGCCGAATCCGGCACCACCGAGGGAGCAACCGGGGCGCTGGACCTTCTGGGCGGTGGTGCCATCGCCGAGGTACCGCTCATTGCCATCTCCCTCGGGGCCGTTTTCATG
>CAZSSV010000045.1:0-13119 GCA_964609425.1 uncultured Isosphaeraceae bacterium
CGCTGCTGTGAAGAGTTCGACTTTCCGGCCGGCCTCGCCATGCAGGCCTATCTCCGGAGCGGAGACGACGATGCTCGCCGCATGATCGAGTGGGCCAAGGGCTGCGGGAGACAAGTCACGGTTCGATTGGTCAAGGGCGCATACTGGGACGCGGAGACGATCGAAGCCGAAATGCACGGCTGGCCCGTGCCGGTCTGGTCGAGAAAGGCCGACACCGACGCCTGCTTTGAGCGCATGACGGCAGCATTCATCCATGACATGCCGACGTCATGTGAAGAGGGCGGCGTCAAACTGGCCCTGGGCTCTCACAATCTCCGTTCCATCGCGGTCGCCTTGGCGCTGCTTGAGAAGCGAGGTTTGCCGCACGAAGCCCTCGAGTTTCAGATGCTGCACGGCATGGCCGATCAGCTCAAGGCCGTCGTCGTCGAGCGTGGATGGAGGCTCCGCGAGTACGTACCGGTCGGGGAGATGATTCCAGGCATGGCCTACCTCGTTCGCCGCCTGCTGGAGAACACATCCAATGAGTCCTGGTTGCGTGGCAGTTCGGTCGGCGGCAGCGATGTGGCAGCCCAACTGGCCCCTCCCCACGGCGAAGACCCTGCCAGTGACCCGGGCGTCGCCCGCATCGAAGGCGGACCGGAACGTCACGCACTCTCCAAGGCGGTTGAGGGTGTTGCAGACGAGAGGCCGTTCTTCACCGAGCCGCTCCGCGACTTTTCCAAGGCAAACCAACGGGAAGCATTCGAATCGGCCATCAGCGGCTCCGTGGTCCCAACGGTCCCGATCGACGCCACCGCCGATCAGGCCGACGCGGCCATGGCATTGGCGTCTGAGGCGTTTCCAAGCTGGAGGGATACATCCCCACGTGAGCGGGCCGCCACGCTCATACGCTGCGCCGAACTCATGCGTTCCAGACGGGACGCCCTCTCGGGCGTGATCATCCGGGAGTCGGGGAAGACGTGGCGAGAAGCAGACGGTGACGTGTGCGAAGCCATCGACTTCTGTGAGTACTACGCCCGTCAGGCTGTCGGCATGTTCGAGCCAACGCGGCTGGGCACCTTCATCGGCGAACTCGACACCGAGTTCCATGAACCCCGCGGCGTGGCCGTCGTCATCAGCCCGTGGAACTTCCCGCTCGCGATCTGCTGCGGTATGACGGTTGCGGCACTGGTCACGGGAAACACGGTGGTGCTCAAGCCCGCCGAGCAGACGCCGGGCATCGCCAAGCTCCTGGTGGACATGCTGCATGAGGCCGGCGTTCCGCAGGCGGTTCTGCACTTCGTTGCGGGGCAGGGCGAGACGATTGGTGCCCGCCTGGTCCGAGACCCACGGACGGCCTTGATCGCCTTCACCGGGTCCAAGGCTGTGGGCCTGGACATCGTACAGGCGTGCGGTGTGGTCCCCGACGGTCAGCCACACGTCAAACGCGTTGTGTGTGAGATGGGCGGCAAGAATGCGATCATCGTGGACACGTCCGCCGATCTCGATGAAGCCGTCCTCGGCGTACGCGACAGTGCATTCAACTTTCAGGGGCAAAAGTGCTCGGCATGCAGTAGAGCGATCGTCGTTGGGTCGGCGCTGGAACCCTTCATTGAGCGGCTCCTCCCCTCTGTGGAGACGCTGGTCGTCGGCGATCCGATGCAACCGGACACGGACATCGGTCCGGTCATCGATGAGGAAGCAGCTGAGAAGATTCGCGCCTACATTGACATCGGGCGGACGGAAGGCTCGCTTGCTGCCGCTGCCACCATTCCGGACGGACTGGCACAACGGACCGGCAAGCCCTACGTGGCCCCCCACGTGTTCACAGGCATTGAGCCGCACCATCGGCTCGCACGGGAGGAGATCTTTGGTCCCGTGCTCGCCGTGATGCACGCGCCGTCGTTCGAGGCCGCGATCGAGATCGCCAATGGAACGGAGTACAAGCTCACCGGCGCGGTGTACAGCAGGCGTCCGTCTCACCTCGACGTGGCGCGCCGAACGTTCCGGGTGGGGAACCTGTACCTCAATCGCGGCAGCACCGGCGCGCTGGTCGGCAGGCAACCATTCGGCGGCTTTGGCATGTCCGGTGTCGGAGCCAAGGCGGGCGGCAGTGATTACCTCACCCAGTTCACCGTTCCGAGAGCCATCTGCGAGAACACCATGCGGCGCGGGTTTGCGCCGGGCCTCTGATTCAGCCCCCCTGGATCCGATCCAGCCACCGAAACTGCACCGCTTCGGCCACATGCTGCTGCTCAATCTGCTCAGATTCTTCCAGGTCGGCCAGTGTTCGCGCAACACGGCGGAGGCGGTCCCACGCTCTGGCGCTCAACCCCAGGTCCTCGATGGACCGGTGCAGCAGGTCCTCCCCGGCAGCTGACATGTCTGCCCACGCATCCAGCTGCCTGGCCGTGAGCCGCCCATTGAGCACATCGCCTTGGCGGTTCCGCTGCATGCGGCGAGCGCTCTGGATGCGACCGCGAACGACCGCGGTGGTCTGACCGTGCCCCTGGCCCGAAAGCGTCCGGATGGGAATCGGGGGCACCTCAACGTGCAAGTCAATGCGATCGAGCAGCGGCCCGGACAAGCGGCGTAGTGACCCATCCGAACCGGGGCGGCCGTGCCCGCGGCGCGTTGGGTTCATGGCGGCGACCAGCAGCACCCGCGCGGGGAATCGCACGCGCCCCCCCACCCGGGCGATGCGCACCTCGTCCCGCTCAAGGGGTTCACGGAGCGCCTCAAGGGCCGGCCGCGAGAACTCCGACAGCTCGTCGAGAAAGAGCACACCGTGGTGAGCCAGCGTAATCTCGCCAGGCCTTGGCCGTGCCCCACCACCGACGATGGCCGCAGCCGAGGCCGTGTGGTGCGGGCTGCGAAATGGCCGCGTCTGAGAAGGATTCGCCCCGATGACGGACGCCACCCGCGCCATTTCGAGCGTCTCTCCCCGGTTCGGCGCCGGAAGGATGCCGGGCAGGCACCGGGCCAAGGTCGTCTTACCGGTGCCGGGCGGGCCGATCATGAGCAGGTTGTGCCACCCCGCGGCAGCGACTGCCAGCGCCCGCCGCGGCAGGGTCTGCCCGCGGACGTCCGCCAGGTCTACATCGGTGGTCGCGCGAGCGAGCAGGGTCGGCTCGGCCGGCGGCAGTTGGGGGCCCCCGGAGAGATGCAACACCACGTCGGCCAGCGTCTGGGCCGCCAGCACCCGCACACCCTGAACCAACGCGGCAGATCCTGCAGATACCTCCGGGAGAATGACCGTGCCGATGCGCGTCCGCGCTGCGAGATCGGCGATGGCGACCCCACCGCGGATCGCGTGCAGGCCGCCGTCGAGCCTGAGCTCGCCGGCGATCAGGCAATCGGCGAGGCGCGCGCGAGCCGCCGCGTCGAGCACGCCGCCGGCGAGCATGAGCGCCAGGGCGATGGGAAGGTCGTACAGCGGCCCTTCCTTTCGATGCGAGGCCGGCGACAGATTGATGGTCACACGACCCTCAGGAAACGGAAGTCCGGACATCGCCATCGCGGCCTGCACGCGGTCGACAGCCTCACGGACCGCGGCGTCAGGCAGTCCCACGACCGTGGTCTTGGGTGTACGCGCGTCGATGACCGCGGCCTCAACGCGGCACGGAACCGCATCAACGCCTTCGAGAACAAGTGTATTGACCGCTCCGCGCATGGACGCCTCCCGGCGTCCGAGGTTTACATCGGCGCCTGTTTCAACTGCTCGCACGCCGCGCGGCCGAGCACCAGACCGACCGCGTCCTCTTCGAGAATCACGTCGGTGGCGCCCGCCCGGCGCAGGTGCATTTCGGACCAGTTGTATGTGCACCTGGCCACAATCGGCACCGACGCGGCCAAAGTGCGCACCTGCCGAATGACCTCGGCGGCAGCCTGTGGGTCTGGAAGGCTCACCACAACCAACCGAGCCGCGCCGACGCCGGCTGCCCGAAGAATCTCGGCCCGCCTCGCATCACCGACGACACCCCCACCTCCGCCCTCCCGAATCCGCTGAACGGCGTGGCTGTTGAAGTCGATCACGGTGATCGGCACACCCAGTTCCCGGGCGCCCTCGATCGACGGCCGGGCCGACGGACCCACACCGATGATGATCACCCGTCCGCGGCCGGCCTTTCGGACTTCGGGAGTTGCACCATCGCCCACGGCGGCCGCCACCCTCGGCGCGAGCGCGACCAGGAGTGGAACCAGCAATAGGGTCACGACCGATGCCGCCATGAAGAGGTCAAGGGTCTCATCGTCAAGCAGGCCTTCGCCCCGAGCGACCCCGCCGAGGACAAAGGAGAACTCGCCAATCTGGGCGACACACAGCCCGGTCGCAAGGGCCGCGCCCACCGTCGCCCCGGAAAGCCTGGCGGCGAAACCGCTCAAGAGCGTCTTCCCGACGATGATGACGCAGGCAAGCAGAAGGACCGTCGCCATCCGATCGCCACTGAAGATCCACGGAAGATCTGCGAGCGTTCCGATACTCGCAAAGAAGATGGTCAGGAAGATCGCCTTCAACCCGGTGACGTCCGCGCGAATCTGCCGAGCGTAGGGTGAGTTGGCCAGCGCCAGTCCAGCGATGAACGCTCCGATCGCGGCCGATAGCCCCAACTCGTGTGACAGCCAGGCAGCGAGGACGCCGGTGACGACCGCCAGCACGACGGGGAGTTCCCGGTTCCCGCTGATGTGCGTGCTGTGGAGCAGCCGAGGTACCAGAAGCACGGTCACCATTCCGATGATGAGCACCGCCATGACCATCCGCGCGCCGGCAAACCCGAGTTCGACGGCAACATCACCCACTTCGACCGGCCCACCGAGGAGCGCCAGCAGAACAACGAGCGGCACAATGGCGAGATCTTGAACCAGAAGCGTCGCCAGGGCCAGCCGGCCGTGGGCGGACTCGAGTTGACCGGTGTCGAACAAGGTTCGAGCAACGGCTGCCGTGCTGCTGAGGGCCACCATGGCGCCGATCGCGATGGCAGCAGCCCAGCCCCAATCAAAGAGCATCGATCCCCCCATGCCGACGACCAGCGTCAGAACGACCTGCAACACGCCGGTCCTGGCGCCAGGAAGTCCGAAGGTGATCAACTTGTCCCGCGTGATCTCCAGGCCGATCGTGAAGAGCAGCAGCGCCACGCCAAACTCGGCCACATGCTGCACCTCAAGATGCTCATTACCGACCCACCCCAGCACGCCCGGGCCGACCACCATCCCGGCGAGAATCGCGCCAACGATGGCGCTCAGCCCCACCCGCTCGGCCACGATGCCGAAGACGGACGCGACAGAGAGAAGCACCACCAGATCGGTGATCACGTCCCAGCCATGCATGGCTCAACCTCCAATGGTCGATCTGCCGGCCCTGGGGCCGGCCACCGTCCGCCGCTTCGCCGTCGGATCTCCCTGCGGGCTTCCAAGCGAAGTCCATCGATGCGACTCCGAATGTGAGCAAGCGCCGCATCAGGGCCCATCGCCACCAGATCCTCGCAGGCGATGGCCTCCCCGATGTTGAGCATGATGCGCCCTCGAAGTCGGGGCCTGCTGTCTCGTGGCCAGGCGTCAAATGTTCCCTCGACCGCGACCGGCAACACCGGCGCTCCCCCCCGCTTGATCAGCAGCCACGCCCCGCGTCGAAACTCCTTGACGCACCCATCGGGGCTCCGCGTTCCCTCTGGAAAGACGATCGACACACGCCCCTCCTGCAACTCGGTGAGCGCGGCCCGCATGGCAGCCGGGTCGGCCGAGTCACGATCCACCGCAATGACCCGGACCCCCCTCCGAAGAATCCACGGGATCGGCCACGGCGCGTCCTTCTCGAGCGTACGCCGTGCCATCATCCGCGGGCCCCGGTCGTGCAGCGCGATACCCAGCAGCATCGGGTCAAGATGCGACTGATGATTCGCCAACACCAGCGCAGGTCCGGTTCTGGGAATATTGCGGTGACCGCGCGTCCGACCATGCCACACAATACGACAGCATGTCCCAACCAGCAGCGGCACCAACGTCCACCAGATCAGCAGGCCAAGCCTGGAACAGTCCGGATTGCGGCGCTTGAATTGAAAGACGCTCAGCACGGCGGAGCCGCCGCACCGCCCACGCGGCTGCGAACCTCCCGCTCAAGGATGTCAACGACCTCGCCAAGTTCCAGCGAGGTCGTGTCGATCTCGATCGCACCCTCGGGGCGCATGAGCGGACCGACCGACCGCGAGGAGTCGATCGCATCTCGTCCTTCAATCTCACGCCGAACCGCCGCGCCATCGACCGGCACGCCCCGCGCCCGAAGTTGAGCTACGCGACGGGATGTCCGAACCCCTGGTTCGGCGGTCAGAAAGAACCGCACGTCGGCATCCGGGAACACGACGGACCCCTGGTCTCGCCCTTCACTGACGAGTCGAGGATGGGCCCGGGCGATCTCCCGCTGCGCCTGCACCATGGCCTTCCGCACGTCAGGAACAGCGGCAACGAGGGACACGGCCTGCCCAACCTCTGCCGTTCTGATGTCCTGCTCGGCCGGCACGCCGTCGATTCGGACCATGGGAGGGTCGACCGTCCAATCAAAGTCGATGGTGTGCGCATGCAACAGCGGTATGAGATCGTCGGCGCTGGCCGGGTTCCCTCCCGACCGAAGCGCCAACACCGACAGGCAGCGGTACATCGCTCCGGTGTCCAGGCAATCAATACCGAGCCGTGCTGCCAGCGCGTGGGATGCCGCCGATTTTCCCGTTCCGGCCGGGCCGTCGATGGTCACGATCAGGCGGGGTGCCGCGAACATGACTAATCGGCGTCAATCGCAGCCTGCAGCACTTCAGCGGCACGGCCGATATCAGCGGCGGGCTCACCTTCGCCCACATAGTCGATCACGAGATTGCTTTGATACCCCACGGCCTTGGCCGCCTGGACGCCCGCAGCCAGATCGAGACCTCGATGCGCACCCCCGCGCTTGAACCCCTCGCACCTGATGTGAATCGCGCCGGCGTACGGCGCCATCTTGCGGATGAATTCAATCGGATCCTCGCTCGTGTGCGGGTCGCCGTAGGTCGGCAGGGCCCCGATCCGAAACCCGCCGATCCGCTTGATGAGATCCGACAGCCCGTCAGACGTTGCAGCCATCCCCGGTCCCGGGGCGACCAGCAGATTGAGTTCCTGCCGTTCAATCCTGACCATGGCCCGCTGAACCAACTCGGCCCCGCGGGCCGCGGCTCGTTCGTCTCCAGCCGGAACGGCCACCCGCACGGACATGGAATTGCACCCCAGGCGATTCGCGCCGGCGGCCAACCGCGCCAGGCGGTCCTGCACCGCTTCCTGGGACTTCGCGTCCTCGCTGGCGATCTCCAGCGGCGCGGCGTCCACGAGCACGAGGCACGGGCACGCGGCCTGGTCGGCCCGGTGTCTGAGTGTGTCGAGTTCGGCAGCGGCGGCCCCTGCCAGCATGTCCACATCGAGGCTCAGGCCTCTGAGCCCCAACGCATTGCTGACGAAGCCGGGCACATCATGCAGCGTCCGCGGTGGATCCGCTTTGGGATCCAGCAGAGAGCGAAGCGAACCGGACGTCAGAGAGAGAAGAAGCGTCATGGTCGAAGCACGCCGAGCATAGCCGATGAACGCCATTCGTGACGCTCCCGGCTGGTACCATCCCGGCTCGTCACACACCTCAACCAGGGAATGCAGGAGCGTCTCGATGCCCAGCCCGGCCGACTGCCGTTACTCCGAAAGCCACGAGTGGTTCCGCCGCGAAGGCGACGTCGTCACCATGGGCATCACGCCCCATGCGGCAGCTGAACTCACGGACGTGACCTACGTGGAACTGCGACCGACCGGGACCACCATCGCCGCCGGAGACGCCGTGGGCGAGGTCGAGTCCGTCAAGACGACCAGTGACGTCTTCTCGGTCGTCTCCGGCGAAATCGTCGAAGTCAATGATCAGGCCGTCCAAGATCCGGCACTGCTCAACTCCGACCCGCAGGGGGACGGCTGGCTGGTCAAGGTTCGGGCCCAGGACGCATCTCCTCTGGACCACTTGATGGACGCCGCCGCATACGACGCGAAGTACGGCGAGTGACCACGCTCGGGATCGCCGTATGAGCGGCCCATTCCGAATCGAGGCCGCCTACCGACCGACCGGCGATCAGCCGGCGGCGATTCAGCGGCTGGTCCGAGGTGTCAACCAGGGCGCACGGCATCAGGTCCTGCTCGGAGCGACTGGAACCGGCAAGACCTTCACGATGGCAAACGTCATCGCCGAGACTCGACGCCCGGCGCTGGTCATCAGCCACAACAAAACCTTGGCCGCTCAGTTGTATGAGGAGTTCAAGGCCCTCTTCCCCGATGCGGCCGTGTGTTACTTCGTCAGTTACTACGACTACTATCAGCCCGAAGCGTACATACCACAGCGGGACATCTACATCGAGAAGGATGCCTCAAGAAACGACGACCTGGATCGACTTCGGCTGTCGGCAACGAGCAACCTGCTCTCACGAGACGATGTCATCGTGGTCGCCAGCGTGTCCTGCATCTACGGACTGGGCTCACCGGAGGCGTGGCAGAACAGGCTGCTCGCCCTGAAGACTGGCCAGCAGATCGACCGCCGCGAACTTCTCGGCGCACTGACGGACATGCAGTACGCGAGGACCGAAATCGAGTTTGAGCGTGGCAAGTTCCGTGTCCGCGGGGATGTCGTCGAAGTCTTCCCCGCCTACGAGCAGTTCGCAATACGCCTTGACTTCTTTGGAGATGAGATTGAGCACATCGCACTCATCCATCCGGTCTCGGGTGAAACGCTGGCGGAGGAGTCACAGGTGTTTGTCTTTCCGGCTGTTCACTACGTCCTTCCTGAGGAGCGGCTGCAACAGGCGGTTACCGACATTCGCGAGGAGTGCTCACATCGCGCCGCCCAACTCAAGCGAGAGGGCAAGTTGCTCGAGGCGCAGCGCATCATGTCGCGGACGCGATATGACATGGAAATGCTGACCGAGATCGGCTACTGCTCGGGCGTGGAGAATTACGCCCGGCATCTTGAAGGCCGACCGCCGGGGTCGCGCCCTTCGACGCTTCTGGACTACTTCAATCATGTGCCCGGGCACGACCCGGGAGACTGGCTTGTGTTCGTAGATGAGTCGCACGTGACGATCCCCCAGGTCAGGGCGATGTTCAATGGGGACCAGGCTCGAAAGCGTGTGCTCGTAGACCACGGCTTCCGCCTGCCAAGCGCCTTGGACAACAGACCCCTTCGATTCGAGGAATTCACCGACCTGGTGCCTCAGTTCGTGCATGTGTCCGCCACGCCCGCTGACTGGGAACTGGAGCAAGCCGGTGGCGTGTCGGCCGAGCAGGTGATTCGACCGACAGGCCTGCTCGACCCGCGCATCGAGGTGCGGCCCGCATCGAACCAGGTGCCGGATTTCATCGAAACCTGCAGAGACGTGGCCGGCCGCGGGCACCGCATCATCGCGACGGTCCTCACCAAACGCATGGCCGAGGATCTCACGACGTATCTGGATGAAAAGGGCCTCAGTGTCCGCTATCTGCACAGCGACATCGATACGCTCGATCGAATTGAGATTCTCAATGCACTCCGCGAGGGCGACTTTGACGTGCTTGTCGGCGTCAATCTGCTGCGAGAGGGGCTCGACCTTCCCGAAGTCTCGCTCGTCGCCATCCTGGACGCCGACAAGGAAGGATTCCTGCGAAGCCGAACCAGTCTCGTCCAGACGATCGGCCGTGCTGCCCGCAACGTAGACGCCTCATGCATCATGTACGCGGACACCGTGACGCAGTCCATGCAACGGGCCATCGACGAGACTGCCCGTCGCCGCTGCGTCCAAGAGGCGTACAACGCCGAACACGGCATCACACCCACAACCGTGATACGCGCTGTCCGCCGGGGCATTGAGCGGGAACTCGAGGCCCGGCGGACCGCCCGATCAGCCGTGGCGGCGACGGCCACAGAGTCGGACATCGATCGGGACGAGTTGATGGCAGCGCTCGAACGGGACATGCTCGAGGCCGCGGACGCCCTTGAGTTTGAGCGAGCGGCAGGCCTTCGCGACCGGCTCGCCGCGGTCCGCAGTGGACAGCCCGATGACGCCAAGGGAGAACATGCACCCGAGCCGGGGACACCCCGAGGGCGGCGCAGGCGTACTGGAAAGCGCCGTTGACCGCCGCCGGGTTGGCGGATTCGCTACGCTGCGGAAATGCCCGTTCGACCCCCATCGTGCCCCGGCTCCTGCAGCATCCTCCTGATCGGCGGCGGCGGCCGCGAGCACGCCCTGGCGTGGAAACTGCGTCAGTCGCCACGGTGCGGCACCCTCTGGTTGACCGACCCGGGAAATGCCGGCCTTGCCAAACTGGGCAAGCCGTGCCCTCACAAGTGGGATCCGTCCAACACGTTTCCGCTGGTCAACTGGTGCGACAAACAGGGCATCGATCTGGTCGTCGTCGGGCCCGAGCAGCCGCTTGCTGAGGGCATCACAGACACACTCCGCACCGACCGGCGGCAGGTTTTTGGACCCTCGGCCGCGGCCGCTCAGATTGAGGCCGACAAGGCATTCGCCAAGGACGTGATGAAGCAGGCAGCCGTCCCGACGGCCGAGAGCCGGACGCTCGACACCGCCAACGCGGCGCGAAAGTGGATCCTTCGGGGCATCGAGCGAGAGTTGACCGATGACCGCATCGTCGAAGAGGCCGAGCCGCTCGTCCACTGGCTCAGCACGAGTGACGACCGCGGTGAAGTACCCATGCCCCCGCTCGGCGATCGCGTCAGCGCCGTTCTCGCAACGCGTCAGGAGCCGCTGGTGGTCAAGGCCACGGGGCTGGCGGCGGGCAAAGGCGTCATCGTCTGCGGCACGACGCTGGAGGCATTGCAGGCCGTCGAGACGATCATGGTCGAGTCTGCGTTCGGGGATGCCGGCCATCGCATCATCATCGAGGAGTTCCTCCAGGGCGACGAGGTCAGCGTACTGGCGCTCGTGGATGGCCGAACCATCTGGATCCTCGATCCCTGCCAGGACCACAAACAGGTCGGCGAGGGTGATGTCGGACCAAACACAGGCGGCATGGGGGCCTACTGCCCCGCCCCACTCCTGGACGGACCGATGCTGGCCGATGTGGAACGCACCATCCTGCTCCCGCTTCTGGATGCGCTTCGCCGCCGAGACATCGACTACCGCGGTGTGCTGTACGCGGGGCTCATGCTCACCCCGGGCGGCCCCAAGGTGCTCGAGTTCAATTGCCGGTTCGGAGACCCAGAGTGCCAACCACTCATGGCACGCCTCGACGGCGATCTCGTCGACATTCTCTGGCGGACCTCGGTCGGAACGCTCGTGGACGCCGACATGTCCTTTGATCAGCGTGTCGCCTGCTGCGTCGTCTTGTGTTCTGAGGGCTACCCGGGGTCGTACCAGAAGGGGCGGCCGATCTCCGGGGTCGATGGGCTTGAGGAGGACGGGCTGGTCGTGTTCCACGCCGGCGCCACGATCAACCACGAGGGTCACTTGGTCAACAACGGCGGTCGCGTGTTGAGTGTGACCGCGCTGGCAGACTCCCTGCCCGCCGCCAGAGAGCGGGCCAACGCAGCACTTGAATCGATCGAGCTTGATGGTGGGTTCTACAGGCGTGACATCGGCATGCGGGACGCTGCAGCCCATGTCGCCAAGCTCAGCGAGCGGCCCGCCACGCCATGACCATCGCCGCCAAGCCGTAGAGCGCCACGATGAGGGGCACGGCGACGAGCAGCGCCCCAGACGCCAGATCTCGCAGCATGTACCGCGCCGCCGGAGCACTCCCTGCCTCGGGTGCCTTGCGTGGGCGCAGCAGCCCGCCCACACCAACGCACATCAACCAGGCGAGCGGCCAGATCCACGACGCCAATGCCAGCGATGGCGCCTCGCCCAGCAGCCCCCATGCGATCAGAAGACACACCTCGGCGGCAACAGCCGCAATGGGCGATGTCCACCCAACCGCAGCAAGCACACGGCGAACACCACCGGTCTGAGGCTTCCCGCCCACTATCTCCACTCGGTGAAGAGAATCAACAGATCCTGAATTCCGACGACGCCGTCGAAGTCGAGGTCTGCATCGGCGGACGGGCCACCCCAATCCTCAATGAGCGGCACGAGGTCGGCCAACCCACCCACACGGCCGTCCCCGTTGACGTCACCGCGAGCGGTGCCTGGCTCGCCACCAAAGCGACGGCAGGTTGTTCCGTTGATGGTGACCACGACGTACGTCTCAAAGAGACTGTCACAATCGACTCCGTCGATCGGCGAATCGCAGTGGCAGTCAAGCGGGCGGCATGCGTCCGGCGGGAACGAGGCGCAGTCCCCCACACCGAGCCACTTGCCACCTGCAAGCAGGCAGTCTGCCTCGGTCGTGTCGTTGAGCCCGACACTGGTTGCATCCACACACTGATACTCGAAGCAGCAGGCGCCCGCTCCGAAGCCGACGCCGGTCGATCCATAGCATGGGAGTCCGGCCTCACAGGAGGTGAACGTCGCGTGCCACGTGCCGCCCGCCGCCAGACACCGGGCGCTAGTCATGTTTTCAACGCACGCCATATTGAAGAGGCAGCAGACGCCATCTTCCACAGATCGCGGCGAGCATGCGGTGCAATCAGAGCCATCGCCCAACCATGACCCGCCCATGAGATTGCAGTCCGATCGTCTGGTGTCTTCGACGCAGCAGAACTGGCTCTCCGACATGCAGCAGGCGCCACGAAGATCCAGTGGCGAGGCGATATTGCACTCCTGACCACTACCACAGGACTCACCCGGCCTGAATTGGACATGTACGGGGGCATCCTCCGGCGTGTCGGGCGGATTGGGGGTCAGGTACGCCAGGCACTCCTCAACCGTGACATTGTCGTAGCACAGGACAATGGACGGTTCCACACCCATCTGCACACAGCAGGCACCGCGCGGCGAGGACCAGGGAACATCTCCGGCGGATCCACATGGCACCTGATCGCACGAGCCCTGCACGGACCATGATGTCTCCCACCCCGTCGCCACGCCGAATGCCGTGCACGCCTGATCGGTCACATCTGTACAGAACGTGTCGTCGACAGTCCGCACGCAGCAGGCCCCCGTGGCAATGGTCGTCGCGGCGGGGTCATCGACGAGGCACGTAGGCAAGTCACACCCGAATTCCCCC
>CAZSSV010000046.1:0-12967 GCA_964609425.1 uncultured Isosphaeraceae bacterium
GAAGCCTGGCCTTCGTGCCCTACCAACAGGCCGAGCAGCCCTGGGCCACCCTCGATGTCGAGGTTGCGGGCGAGGTGCCCCTGCTGGACCGTGACCTCATGGTGATCGGCGGCGTCGCGAGGCTGGACGGCCGACTGGTCGTTCGCCTGACCGACGAGGGCAGTCTGGCTCCGGATTGGTACGCCATCCTCGTCGCTGGTGCCATCGAGGGCACATTCTCCGAGATTGAGGTCATCGATCCACTGGACCGTGGCGCTTCGATCTGCACCGACGATGGGTCTGTCATGGTGCGGCTGCCAGTTGTGGAAGGCACAGGCCGGCCCACCGCTGCCGCCAGCGAGCTTC
This sequence comes from uncultured Isosphaeraceae bacterium, assembly GCA_964609425.1. Classification (GTDB taxonomy): domain Bacteria; phylum Planctomycetota; class Phycisphaerae; order Phycisphaerales; family SM1A02; genus UBA12567. Next base: position 346 of record CAZSSV010000046.1, read on the forward strand.
TCGGGGCCCTTCGGGCTCTGGGCAGCTCCGAGGGGCGGTGGGATCTTGATCAAGATGGCGTCGTGACGGAGTACGACCTCATCGACCTGCTCGGAGGTGACTGCAGATAGGCTTGGCTTGGTTGCCGGGCAGGTCCCCGTCGGCTACCTTTCTCCGTTCGAAGGGCCTCCCAAGGGGCCTCCAGTCATCGTCTTGCAGGCGAGGAGCATGTGATCCATGGCCAAGATGTTCTACACCCTGGGAGAAGTCTGCGAGAAGCTCGGCAAGAGCGAGGCCGAGGTCGAAGCCATGGTGTCTTCCGGCCAGATCCAGGAGTTTCGCGATGGCGAGAACCTGGTGTTCAAGGTCGAGCAGATTGAACTGCTCGCGGGCAATGACGACTCGGGCGAGTTGGATCTTGACCTCGCCTCATCATCGCTCAACCTCGGCGAAGGGTTCGGACTCGGCGAGTCCGACACTGGGGCCATCGGGCTGGCCGAGAGCCAGAGTGCGGATATGCCCACGCCGGCCGGACACGAAGACTCGGGAAGCGCGATTGGGCTGGGCGCCTCTTCCATGCTCTCCGCGGGTGGTCTCGTCAGTGACGATCTCGACCTGTCTGCAGAGCTGGAATCCCCGTCCGAGGGCAGCGATGCGTCAGCATCGGTGTCTGCGTTTGACGGCGCTGCGATCGACGCGGGCGGCACGCGACTGGGTGAAGGGCTTGATGACGATCTCACGCTCGAGTCGGTCGGCTCGGGGAGTGGACTGCTGGACCTGACCCGAGAGTCGGACGACACGTCCCTGGGCGCGGAACTGCTCGAAGAGGTGTACTCCAGCGACGACGATATGGACTTTCCGGCGGCGTCCGGTCTCTTTGAGGCCGCGACAGACGAAGAAGGCGAAGCGGTGCCCGTGCCAGCGGTGGGTGGAGCTGGTCCGGCTGCCGCACCCGTCACGGCGTCGGCGGTCGCAGCGCAGAGTTGGGACCCCACGTGGTCAGGCCTGAGCGCCGGGCTCATGGTGGGCGGCCTGGTCGCCTTGATTGCTGTGTTTGCCATGGTCGTGGTCGAGACGATGGGTGCCGCATCGGGCATCGCAGCCCTGATCTCCGAGCAGATGTGGATGTGGGTCGGTGGCCTCGCCGGCGGCACGCTGCTGTTGGGTGTGATCGGCTGGGTCGTCGGCGGCAAGTCCGGCTGAACGCATATGCGGCTGGCGCCGGCAGGCGTACGAGAGTGGGGCGGATGCGGCGTGATCGCGGTGATGGCCACGGCGGGGGCGTGGTGGCTCAGTCCAATCGAATGGGTCGCGTGGGCGGTGACGGCTGTGGCGGCCCTGGGCTGGCTGTGCATCGCGTGGTTCTTCCGAGATCCAACGCGGCGGCCTCCTGCGTCCCTGGCTGGCGGCGACTTCATCAGCCCCGCCGACGGACGCGTTTCGGCGATCGAGCACGTTGCGTGGCATGACGCGGTGGACGGCCCGGCCGTCGTGGTTCGGATCTTTCTGAGCGTGCTCAATGTGCACGTCAACCGAATGCCATGTGATGTTGAAGTGCGTGCGGCGATGTACTCGCCTGGCAAGTTTCTCGACGCGCGGAGTGCCGAGTCGGCCAAGGTCAACGAGTCCATGCTCGTGTGCGCGCAGCGATCCGACGGACTGCCGATCGGTGTTCGTCAGGTCTCGGGGGCGATTGCCCGCCGCATCGTGTGCCCGGTCGCCAAAGGCCAGCGATTCTCGCGTGGCGAGCGGTACGGCATGATCAAGTTCGGAAGCACGACCGAACTCATTCTGCCTGAAAGCGCAAAGGCCGACATTCATGTGTCGGTCGGTGATGTCGTCCGGGGTGGCATCACGGTGCTTGCGTCGGCCATCCTGGCCTGACCCACGCGGGTGAGCAGGCATAGGGGGGTGGGCGGTCCGATGATCAAGTCAGGACGGGCCTGGCTCACTCAGGACTCGATGGCCGCTGGCGCGTCGACGCGCGGGAAGAGGGCGACTTTGTCGATCGCCGTCCCAGCCTGCAGTTGCCCCCACTCGCACTCGGCGCGGAGGTCGCCTGTCGGCCGGCCGAGATGCCAGGCCGCTCGCAACTGACCGATCCGATCCGGTATGGCGGCCTCCAGGAGGCACGCGGCGATTCGGACCGCCTCGGCGCAGCGGTAGAGGATGGTGCCGACGATCTCGGCGTTCTCAGGATCCTTGGCGAGTTTGAAGGGGGCCGTGTCGTTGATGAACGCGTCCACTTTGCGGACAATCGCCATGGCAGCGCCGATCGATCCGGAGAGGTCGAACTGGCGCATCGCCTCGATCGAAGCGTCGACGCGGCTCGCCGTGAACTCAGGCCACTCGACACCCCCGCCGGCGCACGAGCCGGAGTCTGTGGGGCAGGCGCCGCCGCAGTACTTGCCGATCATGGCCGATGTGCGGCTGGCGCAGTTTCCAAGTGTGTTGACAAGATCGGTTGTGTACGTCTCGTGGAACTGCGCCCGGGAAAAGTCTGAGTCCGTCGCGCCGAGCGGTCCCTGCGTCGCCAGGAAGTACCGCAGCGCGTCTCGGCCGTACGCGTTCACGTAGTGCTGAAGCGCTTCGAGGTCGATGAAGTTGCCCAGTGATTTGGACATCTTCTGGCCCTCGCTGATCCAGAAGGAGTGGGCGTACACACAGGTGGGGATGGGCAGCCCGAGGGCCGTCAAGAGCGCCGGCCAGATGACAGCGTGAAACCAGAGGATTTCCTTGCCGATGATTTGCATGGTGGCCGGCCAATAGCCGGACCGGTCCGTGTGCCAGTTGGAGCTCGAATCACCCAGGCCCATGGCAGTGATGTAGTTGAACAATGCGTCGATCCACACGTAAATGACGTGCTCGGGCGCGCCCGGCATGCCGATGCCCCACGTGAAATTCGTGCGGCTCACCGGGACATCCTGAAGCCCCTCGCGAAGCCGGCCGAGCACTTCGTTTCGCCTGGCCTCAGGCCGGACGAAGTCGGGGTTTTCAGCAAACAGTGCTTCGAGCCGGTCCTGATACGCGCTCAATCGGAAGTAGTAGTTCTCCTCGGTGGCACGCTCGAGCGGCTTGCCGGAGATGGGCGAGGTGTACTGGACCTCACGGGCCTTCGTCTCCGTGTAGTACTCCTCCTGGCCGGCGTCGTACCAGCCCTCGAATGTACCCAGATAGATATCGCCGGAGTCCATCAATCGCTGCACCAGCGACTGGACCTGCGCCTCGTGCCGGGGATCGGTCGTGCGGATGAACTCATCGTTGCTGAACCCGTACGTCTCCATGATCGTTCGGAACTCGGCAGCGTTCTGGTCGGCGAGCCTCTGGGGGCTCATATCCTTGGCCTCGGCGGATTGCTCCACCTTCTGACCATGCTCGTCCGTGCCCGTCAGAAAGAAGACGTCCTCGCCAAGGAGACGCTCGAATCTCGCCCAGACATCGCAGATGGTCGTCGTATACACGTGCCCGATGTGGGGCCGGTCGTTGACGTAGTAAATGGGTGTCGTGATGGAGCGGCGGCGACAATTCATGCGTGGCATGGTATCTGCTCATACGGCGTCCCTTTGTGGGCGCCGGGCTATCATTGGCTCCGACATGCACCGCACCGCCATTGCCGCATCGATCATCCTCGCGTCCACCATTCCCACGCTGGGGCAGGGACACGGAGAGAGCCGAGAGATCAGGCCCGTCGAGGGTGCCCGGGGCGTGACTGCTGTTCGAGGCGTGGGGCAGCGGCGGAATCTGCCGCACGAGTTTGAGTTTCGCGCCAACGCCACGGCGGGCCGTCGATTTGAGCATTCGTTCGACCTGACGACCAATGCTCAGTTCAGGGCTCACAACATCGACGATCCGGCGTCCAGGCTCCGCACAGAGAGCCTCTACAACAATCCGTGGTATTGGCAGAACCTCGGCAGCCTCGACACGGAATTGATGTCGGGTGGGTCCGGCGTGGCTGCCATGGGTGCCGGCAGCGATGGTGATTACTACAACCCCTACTTTTACGATCAGTGGAAGTCCAGCTCAGGCGTGCGCCATGGCGGCGCCCTGACCAACGAAGTCGGCCGAGGAGATCGCGGCGGTGGCGGGCGAGGCATGCGTGAGGATGACCGCCGCGCGGGGCCCGCGAAGCTGCCCGGCACCACGGAGGCAGTCCCCGGGGAGGGCGCCGGGCCGAGGCAGGTCGAAGGGCTTGCCGCGCATCGAACAGCGTTGTCCGCCGATCGCCTCGGTACGGCACTTCGCGAGTCGGCGGACGATTCCTGGAGTGGTCGGCTCTCCCACGAACTCGGAAGGGCGACGATGTCGGACGGCCGGCCCATGCGGTTCATGGGATCGACCCTGCAGGGACTCGCAACCGTGCCCGCGCTTCCCGGCGCGCTCGATCGAGGGCTGACCTCGTTCGATCTGGCGCGGGTCAGAGGCGATTCCATGGCAGGCCGAGCGACGCCGCCGATCGGACAGACGTGGAGTACGGAGTTCAGAGATCTTGCCGTGCCGTCCACCATGGTTCGTGACACACGTGCAGCAGGCACCGCAGTCCACGTGCCGGTCGCGCCGGATCTGACCTCCATCTACCGGGGCATGGCCGAACGGTTTGGTTCGATGGCCCCCGGATCGATGTCCACAGCCGATCGCCTGGACGCCCTGGACCGCGAGTACCGGTCGATGCGGGGCGGGCTGATCATGGGGTATGGCGGACCATCGGACCTGCCTCCAGGCACGCTTCCCGAGGACCTGGGATTGGGCGATGGGACCGAGTCGGGCACACCCGACGGCGAGCAGGGTGCGGCACCTGACGGCGCTCCGCAGCCCACGACCAGGCCGATCGATGTGGCGCCCGTCCTGAGCCGAGATGATTTCGGACTGGTGCTGCGTCATGGACAGCGAGTCGAGTCATTGGCAGCGGGGGATGGAAGTCGATTCGACGATGTCGTGGCCTCGGCTCAGCAGCGGCTGAGTATGGGCGACTACCTGCGGGCCGAGAGACGCTTCGGCCGGGCGCTGCGGTTCGTTCCCGGACATCCACTTGCCACTGCAGGTCTCGGGCACGCCCAATTGGGTGCCAGCCTCTACCTCTCTTCGGCGCTCACGCTTGAGACGCTTCTGGCGTTTCAGCCGGAGATGATCGACGTTCGGTACGCCGACCGCTTGATGCCGGCAGAGGCGGACATGAACCGCGCCATTTCTATCTTGAATGAGCGGATTCAATCGGGCATCGATCTCGATCGCTATGGATTCCTGCTCGCCTACATCGGACACCAGCTCGACAGGCCGGGTCTCGTGGCGGCAGGCATCGACGCCATGCGGGAGGGTGAGGCCGACGCGAGTCTCGTCGACATGCTCCATGAAGTCTGGTCGCCCCCACTCGATCTCGGCGGTGACCAGTAGGGCTACCCTCGCGCCCGGCCGGAAGCAGCGAAGAGTCCGGGCCCCATGGCGTCCGGATCAGGCCGCAGCAGTTCAAACGTGCACGGCGACAGTCCGGCTCCTTCAAACCAACCGGCGACTTCGGGCGACGTGAAGCCGAGGTGCAGATGACCCATCGTGTCGCGATACTCGGTCCGATCATGTCGAACCATGTCCACGATGAGCAGCCTGCCTCCGGGGCGGAGCATCCTGGCCGATGCCTGAACCGTCTCCGCAGGTACGTCCACGTGGTGCAAGACCAATGACATCACTGCAAGATCGACCGAGCCGGCAGGCACCGGCGCCGTCTGTATGTCAGCTTCGTGGAATCGCACATTGCCAGCGTCTGCGAGCCGCCGCCTGGCGGCATCCAACATGGCCGGTTCCCGATCGACCGCTTCCACCTCATGGACCCAGGGCGCTATGACCGACGAAAGCTCGCCGGTACCACACCCGAGGTCAGCGACGACCCAGTCGGGGTCGAGCATCGGCGGTATGCACGTGCGCGACAGCGACGCGCCGAAGTACCGCTCACGGACTTCGGTCCAGTCGGCGCCTGTGGCGCCGAAGAAGGTTCTCGTGTCGATGTGACGCTGGGCGAGGATTTCATCGACCCGCCGAAGATCCTCGGCATGGGTGAGCTCATGCTTGAGACCCGCTGCGGTGGCGGCCCAGAGGCTTCGGCCGCGGTGGTCCAGGTCATCGATTGAGACCCGGTACAGCGATTGAGGGCCAGCGCTCCTCCGCTGGATCCAGCCCGCGTCGATGAGACGCTTCAGGTGCCGGGACACGGTGGACTGGGGCGCTTGAATCGCCGCGGAGAGTTCACCGACCGCAAGCTCGTGGGCGTCCAGCAGCACCATCAATCGAAGGCGGCACGCATCATGCAGTCCGCCAAGTTGATCGAGCAGCGTGGTTGCTTGTCCCGCGGGGTGCGCGTTCATCCGCCTGTGGTCAGGTGCAGCGTTGGCCCGGGAACGATCCCAAGATCGAGCAGCGCCGCGCGGACATCCGGGTCGGCCGGGTCCACATCCCATGCCAGCGACAGGGCGCGGATGGCTTCTTGACGCTCACCCAGGCGGAGCGAAAGGCGAGCTGCCTGAAGGTATGGCCTGACGTCCTGGCCGGCATCAACCGCCAACGCGGTACGAATCGCCTGGCGTGCGGTGTCAGGGTCGTCGGCTTCGACGGCCACGCGCGCCAGTCGCAACCAGTCTTGCGCGGTTGAAGTCGTCGTCGCCCGGTCGTGCAGGTACGCGAACAGGTCGTTCCATGCCTCCTGCTGCTCAAGCGTGTCGGCGAGGTTCGCTGCGATGGTGGAGTCTGCAGGCCGCAGGGCCGAGGCGATCTCAAGGGCTCGCCTCGCCGTGGCCAGGTCGCCGGCCTCGAGCGCCGCATGGCCGAGCGCCGCCTGTGACCGCCAGTCGGTCTGATCACGCTCGACGAGTTGGCCGTACCACTCGATCGCAGCCGGCCAATCATGGATGGAAGTCGCCCGTTCGCCGTTGCGGCGAAGGGCATGGCTGGGGACGGTGGTGGAACATGCCACGAGGGCGCTGCTCAGGAGCAGCCCCGCGAGGACGACGGTAGATTGTCTTCGTACATTCACGCGGGGCATGATACGAATGGGAGCGGCTCAACCTGTGGATTCCCACGAACTTGGTGGAACACCCGTGGACAACCTGGCCCCAGCGTGGCCGGTTGGGCCGGGGCTGCCGCCTGTGCCGATCGTCGTATTGGCCCACACGCTGCCGTCGGGCTCGGTCCACTGGGATGTGCTGATCGCACGCGACGCTTCCGGAAAGCAGCCACTGTGGAGCCTTCGGTGCGATCGCCGGCCGGACTGCGCGGCAGTTGGAGACCGCATCGCGGCGGTTCGTACCCCGGATCACGACGCGAATTGGCTTCACGCCAAAGTTCGACCGGTCAGCAAGGGGCGTGGGCTGGCCCGGCGAATCGCGGTGGGGGGGCTCGTTGTGGACACCAGCGGCGTGGCGGCGATTCAGTGGGCTGGTGGAGGCAGCTGCCGGTGGGAACTGGCCTGCGGCGCCATGGTCATGCTGGATCGCTCGCGTCCTTCCGTGCCCGGTGACGTGCTCGACCATCTGCGTACGACTGCTGGCCCACGGTGAGCCCGATGGGTTCGCCGTCCTTCCATTGCTGGTGGAGCTTTTCCAGAAACGGGCGGCACCACCCACAGCCTGTGCCCGCATCCAGGCACCCGGATAACTGCGATGCAACGCGCGGCTTGGTGCGGTGGAGGTAGGCAATCAGTTTGCGCTGAGACACGTGGAAGCAGAGGCACACGTCGTCCTCATCCCGCATGGTTGGACCCATGGTCTCCAGCCCGGCCTGGCGTCATCGCAAGCGACCTGAGCCGGTGGACGACCTCACCCATCGTTGGCGGCCGATCGGCGCGATCCTTGGCGACGCATTCGATGATCAGGGTCGAGAGCGGCTCCGGAATGAGCGGATTTGCTTCATGTGGCGGTTTGGGGGCCGGAATGTCGGAGACGTCCAGGGTCGAGCGCAAGGAGGGCTCGCCGCCTGCCGGAGGCATGGCGGTGGGAATGACCTCCCGAACGAGTACCCAATACATCATGGCGCCAAGATTGAAGATGTCGGTGCGCTCGTCGATGGCCTCTCTGCAGGCCTGCTCCGGGGCCATGTAGCCCGGCGTCCCCTGAATCCGCTTCTTGACCGTGCCGATCGGGCAGGCCTGCCCCAGGTCGATGACCTTGACGGCGTCGTGCTCGGTGATGAGCACATTGGTCGGCTTCATGTCCGCGTGCACAAAGCCCTTCTCGTGCATGTGCGTGAGTGCTTCGGCGACCTGAAGGAAGATCTGGCACGCCCTTCCGTATGAGCGAGGAAGTTGCTGGTCCAGCGTATTGGCGTCGATCAACTCCATGATGAGCGCCACGCTGTGCAATTTGAATCGTTTGCGTTGCTTGATGATCTTCTGGATCTTGCGGATGCCAGTGTGGTCCAACTTGGTCCCGATGGCGTATTCACGCTGGGCCTGCTCGATGAAGCGGTGGTCCTTCTCGTCCCGGATTTCGACGTGCTTGAGGGCCCACACTTGCTTGGACTTCGGGTCCTGCACCGCGTAGATGGTGGACCTGGCACCTTCACCGATACCGGCGAGGACGTTGAAACCGGCAATCTTTCGTGGGTGCGCCATCGGATACTTCGCCCCATTTCTCGAAAACGGGGTTCAGGGGGTGGAGGATAGCCGGGTGGCGTCAGTGGCTCAATGCGCTGCGTCGAGCAATTGGGCTCGGAAATCAGCTTCGGGAAAGAGCCGCCCTGGCGAAGTCAGCCCGGTCGCCAGATCCGCGTGGAGGTGCACGGCTTCGGCGGGGATGTCGCATGCTTGTTGGAGCCGCTGGACGAGACGAACGAGATGCCTGATCTGCCGATCCGAGTAGGGCTGCCGATCGCCGTTGCCGACCAGGCAGATGCCGATCGACCGTTCGTTGTGGGCCCTTCCGGCGTCCCCCACGACATGGGCGCCAGGCAGCTGTTCGATCCAGCGGTATCCCACGTGAATCTCGCCATTGGCCAGACCGTTGCCGTTGCCAACGAGAAAGTGGTATCCGAGGCCCTGGTATCCCCAGGACAGGTGCTGGCGGTGAATGGACTCGGGCGTACCAAATGGCTCGCCCAAGTGGTGGATCACAATGCCGCTCCACCGGTCGCGGTCCAAGGCCGCCCCTGCGGAGAACAGCAGGTCTCGGGCCGACTCGGGCCGGTCTTCCAAGGTTGTGATCTTGGTCAGCGGAAAGCCACCGGCGGGCCGGGGCGTGTCCAGGGCGAGCAGGCCCATCACGACGGTCATGCCCACCGCGAAGGCGGCAAGGACACACTGCGTGCGGCGGCTTGGGCCACCAGATGATGTGGGTGAATGCGCTGTCATGGCAGGGGGCCGTCCATGTCCCTCTCTCGGTGTATCGGCCAGCCCCCCCCAGCCCACTTGAATGGCGGGCAGCGTTGCGTGTTGTTCGGTGCCCTGATCTGCCGCACGATGAGCACAGTCCGCGCGATGTGAGTCCTTCATCGGTCGCTCAGGCGTGCTCTCAGGGTTGGCTGGGGATTGCCGAAAAGGTCGTACTCTTCAGTCGGCGTCGACCCATCTCGAGCGGCGTCGTACTGCTCATACTGGTGCCGCGGGAGCTTCTCATCAAAGAGCGGCCGGTAACAACCACACAGCGGTGCAGCCAGCGTCACAAGGAGAAGCAGTCGCATGGGTGGCAGTGTATCTGTGCGGCCCTTCATGGTTCGTCGGTGGAGGGTTGGTGGGCAACGCCGCCGGTGGCCTCAAGGTGGTGGCCGGTTGTCAGGTCGTCGTGGAAGACATGAACCAGCAGTGGGACCGAGTCCGGAATGTTTTCGGACGTGATCGAGACGGGAATCAGGTAGGTCGCGCCGAAGAGACTTCCCCGCCAGGCATCCCGCACCATCTCCGGCGAGAGTGTGACATCGGCGAGCACTTCGGGAGCCGCGTTGGGAATGGGGCGCAGAACCTGCGCCTGCAGCGGCCCAACCAACTGCACCGGCCGCTGGCGGCCGTCTGTTGCGGTGACATGGACTTCAAGCAGCGTGGTGTCGGGCTGCTCGCCAGGCTCGAACCCGCTCAGCGGCGACACGGCCAGCGTGGTCACGCGGGGCGCTGCGATGCGGGTTCCGGCGATTTCGCCGGAGGCGCGCTCTGCGGCCCGAAGCCCGGTTTCAAGCTCCTGGGTTCGCGCCTGGAGTGCTGTGACCTGTTGCTGCATGGCGGCGTTTTCGGTGCGGAGCCTGGCGCTTGCCCGGCGGGACCGAGTGTCGCAGCCAGCCGACAGCGTCACGAGCACCGCGAGCGTGAGCAGGCCCGCAGCCCGCACTAGGCGTCTCCGGCCGGCAGTCGTTCGATGATGCGATCGACCAGCCCGTACTCGGCCATGCCTGCCGCGTCGGGCCAGCAGTTTCGCTCGCAGTCGTCAGTGATCTGCTCCATGGTGCGACCTGTGGCCCCGGCATAGATGCCGTACAGCACGTCGCGAAGCCGGACCATTTCGCGGGCCTCAATCTCGAGGTCCGTCGCCTGGCCCTCCAGGACACCTGCCAGCAGCGGCTGGTGCATGAGGTTCTTGGCGTGCGGCAGCGTGCATCGCTTGCCCTTGGCGCCCGAGCATGCGATGAGCGAACCCATCGAGGCGGCCTGGCCGATGACGAAGGTGGCGACATCACACGGGACAAAGTTCATCGTGTCAATGACACCGAGCCCCGCCGTGACGCTGCCGCCGGGGGAACTGACATACAGATTGATGTCGGCGTCCGGATCTTCGTTGGCCAGAAAGAGCATCTGTGCCACGATCAGATTGGTCGACTCGTCCGTCACCGGGCCGGCGAGAAAGATGATGCGGTCCTTGAGGAGCCTGGAGAAGATGTCGTAGGCACGCTCTCCGCGGCCTTCCTTTTCGATGACGATGGGGATCAACTGCGACATGGCTCAGGCGTCCTTCTTCGTCTTCTTCTTGGGTTCGGGCAGTTCACACACCTCGTCCACCAGGCCGTACGCCTTGGCTTCGTCGGCCCTGAAATACTTGTCCCGCTCGGAGTCGGCCGACACCGTCTCGTACGGCTGCCCGGTGTGCTCGGCGAGGATTCGATTGAGCGTTTCCTTTGACTTGATGATCTCTTCGGCCTGAATCTTGACGTCGGTCGTCTGGCCGGTCACACCTCCGTAGGGCTGGTGAATCATCACTTTGGCGTGCGGGAGAATGTGCCGCAATCCGTCTTCGCCCGCCGCCAGCAGAACGGCCCCGCCGCTGTAGGCCCGGCCGATGCAGTAGGTCGCCACGTCGCTGGAAATGAATCGCATGGTGTCGTACAGCGCGAGCGTGTCGTCGACGGCGCCGCCTGGGCTATTGATGTAGAAGTTGATCTGTTGGCCCTTCTTCTGGTCCTCCAGATACAGCATCTGCATCATGACGCGTGCGGCCGAGGCGTGGTTGATTTCACCCACGAGGAAGATGACGCGGTTCTCGAGCAGCAACTCGTCGAGCGTCATTTCTCTGGTCCGTTGATAGGAACCCGCCGCCATGAGGGGGGGCATCATTGAGAGCGGGTGCGGTGCCGCGGTGTGCATCTCGGTTCGTGCATCCTGTGTCGGGGGCGATTGTGGCCCGGTAGGGCCGCTTCGCCCGGGAAGAGCGGGCATGATACGCCGGGTTGGCGGGCGGGTTGGGCGTGTGTTCAGAGCTCCGACTCGTCGGGGCCGAACTCGTGCGGATCGACGACCATGGGTGGCGCCATGTCGGTGTCCCCGGGGTCTCGATCCGTGGTTCCTGTGGGGATTCGAATCTCGAATCTGGTGCTCGCGGCAGGTCCGCTCGTCAGCAGCACGCGGCCGCCATGGGCGTCCGCGATGCGTCGTGTGACGGCCAGCCCGAGTCCGGTTCCGCGTTGTCCCCGGCTCGACGCGAAGGGCTCAAAGATGCTGGCGGCGGACCCCTCGGGCACGCCCGGGCCGTTGTCTTCGACGGCGATCACCGCTTCGCCAGACGCCTGGTCCAGTTCAGCCGAAATGCCAACCTCGCCCGTGCGAGGCGGAACGGCTTCCAGTGCGTTGACGACCAGGTTGAGCAGGGCCTGATGCATGGCGGCGGCGTCGAAGGGGACCAGGGGCATGGGGGGGCAGGCTGTCTCCAGCCGGACCCGCCGCTGCTCGAAGATCGGCTGCTGCAGGGCGCGGACCTCTTCGATCAACCCTTCGAGGGATCCGGGTTCCATGTCCAGGTATTGGGTGCGTGACCAGGCAAGCATGTTGAAGGTGAGGTCATGGATGCGGTCCATGTTGCGGGCCAGAATGGGCCATCCTTCCCGCGCCAGTTCCAGATCACCCCGGTCGATCGCCAGTTCGATGGCACCGGCGCCGCCCTGGAGCCCTTGCAGGATGTTCTTGACGGCGTGGCTGACTACGGCGACGGTTTCGCCCATGGCTGCGAGCCGGTCGCGGTTCTCGGTCAGCCGGGCGTGTGCGGCGGTTTCGGTGAGCCAGACGGCCAGCCCCGCCACGGCCTCGGTCCATGCTGGCGGCGGAGTCTCGAACCCAAGGGTGATCGCCCCGCTTTGGGTTGGGATCTGCAGCGTGACAGGCCCGGGGTGAGTGGAGCCGCCCAGCGCCGCTGCCATGGCTCGCTGCAGGTCGTCCGGCTGCTCGGGGGGTGCGGTGGCCAGGGACCAGAGCAAC
>CAZSSV010000047.1:0-12832 GCA_964609425.1 uncultured Isosphaeraceae bacterium
GTGACGTGGCATTGCTCACACTGCGCGAGGTATGGATGCGGCATGGCCCGTGCCACTTGCGTTCCCATTTTGAATCCGGCGCCGTGACAATCCAGGCACGACTTGGAGTGCGTGAATGATTCGACGTCATGGGGAATCACGGGCGGCGCACCGTCGTAGGCGCGGCCCGCTGCTCGAGTTTGGAGCGATTCAAGACACGCGATCTTGCGATCGGCCAGTACCGGCAGCCGCCTGATGGCCGCCTCTCCTGCCGCATCCGGTGTGGTGAGCAAACGGGTGGGGGAGGTTCCAGTTTCGGTCGGTGCCGACTTGGGCTTGACCTCACTGCCAGCGCCGGCGGCAAGCAGCGAGACTGCAGCCACCAGAGCGGCGGCGGATGTGATTGCGATGGATTGGAGTCGAGTCATGGCGATCCTCCATCAGGCGCGGCGGACCTGCGCGGCGCACTTCTTGTAGTCGGGCTGCTTGGAGATCGGATCGTGGGCATCCAGTGTCAGGCCGTTGACGAGCAGCCGCTCATCAAAGAACGGGACAAACATGGAGCCGCGAGGTGGTTGTCCGCGGCCATCGACCCAGACGGGGAGCGTGAGTTCTCCTCGGCGGGTCGAGATGGTGACGCGATCTCCACTCCCGACGCCGATGTCCTTCGCATCCTCCGCATTGAGTTCGACATAGGCGGTCGGCATGGACTCCTGCAGTTGCGGGACGCGCCCGGTCATCGTGCCGGTGTGCCAATGCTCCAGAACGCGGCCTGTGCACAGCCAGAAGGGGAAATCGTGGTCAGGAGACTCGGGCGGCGGGTCGTACGGCCGAAACCAGATCTGCGCCTTGCCGTCGCCGGTCTTGGAGTGATAGAAGTCGATGTCCTCACCGTCCGCAACGTACGGGTCATCAAAGCCTGAGAAACGGAACCGTGTTTCACGCCATGACCCGTCGGGCTGCTGCACAACGGGCCAGCGCAGCCCGCGGGTGCCGACATAGACGTCGTACGGAGCGAGGTCCTTGTGCTTCATCCTGGCAAACGGCCGGTACTCCTCAAACAGGTGGCGATCCACGTTGGTGTCGTAGTAATGCTCCCAGTTCCAAGCTGGGATTTCGACGCCCTGGTCGTCGAGCACGGTGAAGATGAACGCTCCGTTCCTGTCTCTCATGCCCTCGTGGCCGCGGTCGAACAGGCGTCTGGCGGCCGCGATCACCTGCCAGGCGTCGTCCCGGGCGTCACCAGGCGGAAGCACCTGACGGAACCACTGCTGGGTCCGGCGTTCAGAGTTGCCAAAGATGCCGTTCTTCTCGACCCACATGGCGGACGGGAGTACGAGGTCTGCCAACTCGGTGGTCGCGGTTGGGTAGCAGTCCGACACGATCAGGAACTTGTCCTTCAGCCCCTCCTTTGCGCGGAACAGTTTGCCGAGGTTCGGCAGAGATTGCCCGGGATTGGTGACCTGCACCCAGACGGTAGAGACCTTGCCCCCCTTGCTTGTGGGCGTGCAGAAGTGGTCCCACATCGCCACGGTGTGGGTGCCCGGCTTGCCATTGATTCGGCCGTGGGGCAGGTTCCAGAAGTCCTCGCACTGGGTGCGATGGGCTTCGCTCTTGACGATGCGTCCGCCGGGAAGTGCATGTGCCAGTGTGCCAACTTCCCGGGCGGTCCCACACGCGGACGGCTGGCCGGTGAGACTGGTTGGAGCGTCGCCCGGAGTTCCAAAGTGACCGCTCAGAAGGTGGACTCCGTGGATGAGCGTGTTCATGGCAGTTCCACGGGTGTGTTGGTTGGCACCCATGCACCAGAGGCTTGTGATCTTCTTTGACGGATCGCAAAAGCGGTCCGCGAGGAGGCGCAACTGTGCAGCCGGGACTCCTGAAATCTCCTCGACGTACTCGAACGTGTAGGGGTCCAGGGAGTTTGCGTACTCCTTGAAGGATGACGGCTGGCCGAACAGGCTTGGCGTATCGGTGTCCTTTCGGAAAGCGCAGTGCCGACCGACGAAGTCCTTGTCCCACGCATCTCTGGCGATGAGTTCCCTCGCGATGCAGTTGGCGATCGCAAGGTCGGTCTGCGGCGTGAAGTTCAGATAGTGGTCGGCGAAGTCCGTTGTTCGTGTCCGGCGGGTACCGAGGTCGATGAGTTCAACGGTTTCGCCGCGCGAACGCCGGTCCATGACGCGGCTGAAGAGCACAGGGTGCATTTCTGCAGGGTTGTTACCCCAAGTGATGAGCACGTCGCACGCATCGAGGTCGTCGTAGCAGCCCGCCGGCTCGTCAACGCCGTAGGTGGCGAGGAATCCGGTGACTGCCGACGCCATGCAGAGCCGGGCGTTTGGATCAATGTTGTTGTTGGAGAGGCCGCCCTTGATGAACTTCTGGCAGGCGTAGCCTTCGGGGATCGTCCACTGGCCAGATCCGTAGATGGCGAAGCCGGCTTGGTCACCTTCGACACGGTCAGCAATGACGTCCAGTGCCTCGTCCCACGAAATGGGCTCGAGGTGGCCGTTTCGCCGAAGCATGGGCGTCTTCAGACGATCTGGTCCGTAGAGGATGCCGCCGACGTGATACCCCTTGGCGCACAGGAGGCCCTTGTTGACATCTGCCTTGAGGTCGCCGCGGATGGCCTCGACACGCCCGTTTCGCGTCCCGACCATGACATGGCAACCGGTGCCGCAGAAGCGGCATGGGGCTTTGTCCCACGTGAGTTCGTCTGGCTCCAGGACATCCAGCGAGATGTCGCCGTGGGCCATCTTTGCAGCGGCAGTGGCCGCGGCGGCCAGGGCGGCCCGGGCCATGAATTCGCGTCGGTCGAACGTCATGATGCGGTCTCCTGATGCTCGGCAGGGGTGTGGGGGTCGCGATGGGGGGCGTCCAGGCCGATCCACGTGATGGACACGTGGTGCACCTCCGGGAGCGCCTCGATGGTCTGGATGCGTCTGGCCGTGGTCTGCTGGTCGGCTTGAATCACGGCTGGGATGAATCGGCGATCGGTCGGCTCCCCAATCGCGACATGGGGGAGCCGCTCGATCACCTGAAGCACGGGGGTGAGATGGGCCGTCCCTTCGCTGAGCGTGATGACAAGTCCGCTGGTTGGCATGGACCGGGCTCCGAGTCTCCCACCCGTGTTGAGGAGGAGCAGAAACACAGATAAAGCCATCTGCGATTCGGCATCCTACCGCAATTCCCCTGAGCGTCCACCGCGATTTCGGTACGATTTGTGAAAAAACCGACAAAACAGAAAGCGGCCACTGAAGGCCAGAAACGCATCTTGCGACCCATTCTCAACAGCGAGAGCTGGATCTGTGAAAAATGCGACAAAATCAGAATCTGCGGGGCAAGATCTGGAACAAACACTCTAGATTTCAGTAGGCTGCGTCGAACGCCGCCCGCGTCGGGCGGACATCAGGAGGTGCGAACCATGAACGCATCAGGGTACATCGGGCTGGCAACGGCGGGCGTCTTGACGTCCACGCTGCTGGCGGACGGCGGCGACGCGCTTCGAGCGCGAATTGCCGACTTGGAGGCGCAGCAGTCGCAGACCAATGCATTGCTCGGTGCCTTGCAGGGCGATCTCGACCGAGTGCAGGCCGAGACGTCGGACACATGGCTCAGCGAAGCGCGGGCCGAAGACATTCGGGGCATTGTGCAGGACGTCCTTGCCGACGCGGACACGCGGGCTTCGTTGCAGGGGAACGGCGCCACGAGCGGCTATGACAAGGGTTTCTTCATCGCGTCCCCCGACGGCAAGTTCAAGTTGACGATGAATGCGAACATTCAGTTCAGATTTGCCTGGAACCATCGTGATCGGCCGATCACGACACCGACCGAATCGGATCTGTTCGGCTTCTCGAATCAACGCACGGCGCTGATCTTCAAGGGCCACGCGTTTGATCCGTCGCTGACCTACTTCGTGCAGACGATGTACGCGCCCAACTACAACGGCGCGCTGCTCGACGCCTGGATTGGCAAGTCCTTCGATGGTGGCTGGAAACTCCGCGCCGGCAAGTTCCGTGAACCATTCATGCGGGAAACTCTCGTCGGCTACAACCAACAGCTTGGCGTGGACCGGACGCTCATGCAGTACTACATGGGTATCGGTCGCTCGCAAGGTCTGGAACTGAGCAACAAGAGCGGCGAGAACTTCCGATTCTCGGTCGCCGCCTTTGAGTCGTTCGACACCATTACCGCCACGGCCGGACTCGGTCCGATCGGAAACACCTATGACACCATCGCATTCGCGGCCAGGGCGGAGTATCTCGCCATGGGCTCATGGGGCGATGTGAAGAGTTACACGGCGTTCGCCCCAGCCGAGGACTCACTGCTCCTCGGCGCCGCAGTCGCCTATGCGACCTTGGACCAGGCTCTCCTGGGTGGAACCGGTCAGCAGCATGATTTCCGCTGGACTGGCGACGCCACGTGGAACTTCGAAGGCGGCTCGGTCGCCGCGGCGGTCGTGATGGCCAACCTGGAAGAGGACCCACTCGGAGTTGCGCGTGAGCGAGACACCGCATGGGGCTTCAACGTGCAGGGCGCGTTCTTCCTCGCAGACGACGTGCAGGCATTCGCTCGGTACGAATGGGCCGACTCGATGTATGCCGGTGACGATGACATGAGCATCGCGCAGGCGGGTGTCAACTACTACGTGCACGGTCAGAACGTCAAGTGGTCAACCGACATCGGCTACTCGTTCAATCACTTGCCGGCTACCTACTTCACGGTCGTCCAGGGCGGCCTGGGGAACGGTGGTACCACCCTCACAGGATGGACACCCGATGCTGGCGACGGCCAGTGGCTGATCCGTTCTCAGCTCCAACTCTGCTTCTGAGTCCATTGAGTTCAGTCTCCCTGTTGGGAATTCACCATGCGTGAGCGTCCATTTGAAATCGTGATCGGCTGGGGCATCCCGCTGGTGCTGCTTGCACTTGCGGCCGTGATGTTCTGGTCGCCCATGAAACTGGACGACCCGATTCCCGAAGCGGCCTATGTGGACCGGATGAGCCTGGGTGCTCATCCGGTCCGCGTGGCCATGCACGACCCGGCCTCGATTGAGGTTGCGAGTTTCGACGTGAATTGCAATCAGTGCCACGCGCTCTTTGAGCACGACACGATCAATCCGCCCGGGTTGAAGCGGCATGATGACATCCTGCTCAATCACGGAGAGAACAACTGGTGCTTCAGTTGCCACGACATCAAGCAGCGTGATCGCCTCGCACTGACGGCGGGCGACACGGTTGGCTACGACGAGGTGCCCCGGCTCTGCGCCAAGTGTCACGGGCCGACGTGGCGGGACTGGCAGCGGGGGATTCACGGAAAGACCGTGGGATCGTGGAAGACCGGAGACGGACGGCAGCGCCGACTGTCATGCACCGAGTGCCACGACCCACACGCGCCCGCGTTTGCTGCGGGTGTTCCACTTCCGGGCCCGAACACCATCCGTATGGGCGAACACGTCGCTCACAGCGACGACCTCGTGCACCGCCCCCTCGCCCAGTGGATGCACCACATCGCCGAAGAGGATCTTTCTGACGGAGCGTCCCACTGATGAGATTGCCAGTCCTCAATCATGGCGACTCCGAAGGTGGGTGTGGTGGTGGATGCCCGCCCGATCCGCATCGCGGCTCGCGGCGGTCATTCCTTCGAACGACCGTGTCAGTCGGGGCCGGCTTCGCGGCACTTGGCGCGGCCCTGAGCCCACTCAAGGATCTGGACGTTGAGAAGGCATTCAGCGGCGAGAACTTTCTGCGGGACCATTACAAGGAGTTGACCGCCGAAGACAAGGCGCGGCTGTTCGCCGACATCGAGGCGCAGATCGACCGTGAGTATGGCGTACAGGCGACGGTGGATGATCCGCGACCGATTCCGGGCGTGGAGTTTGTGTATGCCCTCAACCTCTCACG
Source organism: uncultured Isosphaeraceae bacterium (assembly GCA_964609425.1). Classification (GTDB taxonomy): domain Bacteria; phylum Planctomycetota; class Phycisphaerae; order Phycisphaerales; family SM1A02; genus UBA12567. The sequence goes on from CAZSSV010000047.1 coordinate 5,883, forward strand.
GTGCGACGGAAATCGCGCGTGCGTGCATGCGTGCGTCAAGGAAAACAATCAGAGCCGCAGTCCGGAGATCCAGTACATCCGGGTGGTTGAGATGCCCATCGGCACCTTTGATCCGGAGTACGGTGACCACTACTACGGGGACGAGGCCACGCCCAAGCCCGGGCATTTCTACATGCCGATGCAGTGCCACCAGTGCGCCAATCCTCCGTGCACCAAGGTGTGCCCGGTCGAGGCAACCTGGCAGGAGGCGGACGGGATCACCGTCATCGATTACGACTGGTGCATCGGATGCCGATATTGCCAAGCTGCGTGCCCGTACTGGGCGCGGCGATTCAACTGGACCGATCCCGAGATCCCGGCAGACGAAATCAACCCGGACATGGCCTACCTCTCCAACAGACCCCGCAGTCGAGGTGTGATGGAGAAGTGCACCTTTTGCCTGCAGCGGACGCGAAAGGGACGTATGCCGGCGTGCCTCGAAGCCTGTCCGACCGGCGCGAGGAAGTTCGGCAACATCCTCGACCCGGGTAGTGAGGTGTCGCAGATTCTCCGCAACAAGCGGATACTGGTGCTCAAGGAGGAAGTCGGAACGCGGCCGCGCTTCTTCTACTACTTCGACGAGCGTGGCCCTCGCCCTGACGAAGGGGGCGCGGCATGAGGGAGTACGCCCGATTCCTCTACCGGTGCTTCCGTGTGAGTTTCGTCGGTGACTGGCGATACCAACTCTGGATGCTTGGCTTGACCGTGCTGGTGCTGCTCGGCGTCAATGCCTGGGCCAGGCAGTTCACGGAGGGCCTGATCACGACCGGCATGACAGACCAGGTGTCCTGGGGGCTGTTCATCGCCAACTTCACCTATCTGGTTGGCATGGCGGCCGCCGCGGTGATGCTTGTTATTCCGGTCTACATCTACAAGAACAAGGAACTCCACGATCTGGTGATCTTCGGCGAGTTGTTCGCCGTTGCCGCGATCATCATGTGCCTGCTCTTCGTCACCGTGGATCTTGGCCGGCCCGACCGCATGCACCACATGCTTCTGCGATTCAACTTTCCGATGTCGCTGCTGACGTGGGACGTGCTGGTCCTCAATGTGTATCTGCTCCTCAACCTGCACATCTGTGGCTACCTCATCTACTGCAGATACCGCAAGCGGGAGCCGAGTCGCTGGTTCTACATTCCGTTTGTGTTTCTCGCCATCGTCTGGGCCATCAGCATCCATACGGTGACGGCTTTCCTGTTGGTTGGCTTGGGCGGGCGTCCATTCTGGAACAGTGCCATCATCGCGCCACGCTTTCTCGCATCGGCCTTCTCGGCGGGCCCTGCATTCATCATTCTCACGCTGATGGCCATCGAGTGGTTCACGATCCATCCTGTGCCGCGAAAGGCATACATGACCTTGCGGAGCATCGTGCTCGTTGCCATGACCATCAACGTCTTCCTGCTTGGCAGTGAGCTCTTCACCGAGTTCTACGCCGACTCTGCCCACATCGCATCGGTCAAGTACCTCTGGTTCGGCATTCACGGGCACGATCAACTCGTCCCGTGGATCTGGACGGCGCTCGGCATGAATCTGTTGGCCCTCGTGATGCTCTATCTGCCGCTGACCCGATCCAAAAAGCTGCTCGCGCCGGCATGCCTGCTGCTGATCATCGGCATTTGGATTGAGAAGGGCATGGGGCTGATCGTTCCAGCCTTCGTTCCCACGCCCATCGGCGAGATCGTCGAGTACATGCCGACCCTCAACGAGATTCTGATCTGTCTTGGCATCTGGGCATTTGGCCTGATGCTTTACACCATTTTCGTTCGCGTCACCCTTCCGGTGCTCTCCGGGCGGCTGGTCGCGGACCGCATCTTTCATACCGCACCAAACGCCGCGGCGGAGTTCGCGGCTGACCAGAAGAAGAACGATCAACCACAGGAGATTCCATCATGACACACACATGGATGGCTTCATTTGCAACGATGGCGGTGGCCGCTGCTGCCATGGCCTACCCCGGGAGCGGTTCGACGGCGGGAGGAGGTGGCAAGGCAGGTGCATTTGGGCTGGCGACGCTGAGCGACGCCAGCAAGGCGTGCATTGCGTGTCACCAGCAGCAGAGCCCGGCGCTCTATGAGCAGTGGGGCGACAGCCTGCACTATCGCGCCAACGTCGGCTGCTTCGAGTGCCATATGGCGGACGAGAGCGACGTGGACGCGTTCAAGCACTACGGCCAGACCATTTCGGTCATCGTGAGCCCTCGCGACTGCGCTCGGTGTCACGAAACAGAGGTCAGCGAGTTTGAGGCGTCGCATCACGCCAAGGCCGGCCGAATCCTCGGATCGCTCGACAACGTTCTGGCCGAGGTCGTCGAAGGCAACAAGGGGATGGTCACCGAGTCATTCCCGATGGGCGTCTCGGCTGCGGCCGTCAACGGGTGCTGGCAGTGCCATGGCAGTCAGGTCAAGGTGCACGCAGATGGCAGTCTCGACGCGGCAACCTGGCCCAACAGCGGCATTGGTCGGATCAACCCGGACGGGTCCGAAGGCTCGTGCGCGGCCTGCCACGGCCGGCACTCCTTCAGTGCCGCCCAGGCCCGCCATCCCGACACGTGCGGGAAGTGTCACATGGGTCCAGATCACCCGCAAAAGGAGATCTACGAGGAGTCCAAGCACGGCATTCAGTTCTTCGCCAATGAACACCACATGAACCTCGACTCTCCAAAGTGGATTGTGGGTGAGGACTACTCGGCGGCGCCAACGTGCGCGACCTGTCACATGTCAGCGACCAAGAACCAGCCCGTGACGCACGACGTTGGCATGCGGATCAGTTGGAACAACCGGCCGCCCATCTCAGTTCGTCCTGAGCTCAGCGACAAGAAGATGGGTCTTCCCGGCGCCGACGTGCCCTGGCAGGTCAGGCGAAACAACATGGAAGATGTCTGCATCAACTGCCACAATCAGGGGTGGATTGACAATTTCTACGCCCAGTACGATGGGCTGGTGGATCTCTACAACACCAAGTTCGCAGCGCCCGGCAAGCGGCTGTATGGTCTGGCCAAGCCGCTCATGAAGGACGTCAAGTTCGGAAACAAACTCGATTTCACCTGGTTCGAGCTGTGGCACCATGAGGGACGCCGTGCGCGGCACGCCGCCTCGATGATGGGGCCGGACTACACCCACTGGCACGGCACCTATGAGATTGCTCGAAACTTCTACACCGAGTTCATCCCGGAGCTGGAAGAACTCGTCGAGAAGGGCATGCACTCCGGAGACGCGGACAAGGTAGAGGCTGCGAAGGCACTGCAGGCGGCCCTTGACGATGTGCTCGGATCGGACGATCACAAGTGGTTCATCGGAGAGATGGATCCCGAGGAGGCCGCCAAGCGAAAGGCGGACGCCGAGGCATTCAAGGCCCGGTACAAGGACTGAGTGTGACCGAAGTTGATGGTGATCTTGAGGGAGATGCTCGCGAGGCGCTTCGCGAGCATCTCCTGCGTGCGGCTCTGACCGGCCGGCAGCGCCACGCACCCTTTCGGACCTTGGAGGGAATGCAGGCGCTGCTGGCCGATCGGGACGTCGTTCGCTTTCCAGTGGAGGTCGTGTTTGATGAAACGCCGCTGCACGAAGGTGAATTCGCCTGGGCCGATCTGACCGGGGCGACGCCCGCCGAGGGCTATCGACTGGCATTGCACCCATTCTTCGAGGGCCACGCGTCGGCAATCCCACTGCTGATCGCCTATCACATTCCGTCGATCAACTACGGCCCGATCGTGTCCAGCCATGACGCAGAAGCATTCGGGGCCGAGCTACTCGATTTGGACGTCGAGGCTTACTATCAGCGGCTTTGCAGTTTGGCAGACGCCATTCCTCGCTGATCGGTCAGGCCGCGCATGGCCCCCAAGCCGCCATGAGCAGCAGCAGATCGTCGACGGTGACCTCGCCGTCGCCGTCGAGATCCGCAGCAGGATCGGCGGTTCCGAAGGCGGCGATGAACGACAGCAGATCCGTGACGTCGATCGCGCCGTTGGCCTCCGCGATGTCTTCCCGGCAGAGAAAGAGGCACGGCGGTCCGGTGATCGTGACTGAGTCCACCGCGGCCTCGACGCATCCTGTGCTCCCGGTATCACAGGCGGAGAATCGCAGGTGAAAGGCGTCGGTTGCGCTGAAGCCGGGCACCTCGTCCAGTTCGAATGCCACGTCGTACCACTGCCCAGACGCCTGTGGGGAGTTCTCGCTCACCGTCTCAAGCGTGGTCCAGGACGCGCCGCCGTTGACCGAGAACTCGACAAGAAACTCGTCATCGTGATTGTGCCCGCACGTGTCGTTGCTGAACCACCTGCTGTACGCAAGCGTCAGGCCCTCGGCTGTGGTATCGAGTTGCGGCGATGTCAGAACCGTGCACCCGTTGTCGACGTCCTCGCAGGCGTTGGCGATCCCGGGGTCCGTCATGAAGCACCACGCCGAATCGGGGCCGGCGTCTGCGGGCGGCTCGCCGTCATCCTCGCAAGCGGCCGTTGGCACGCCCCGGGCCCAGTGTCCCTTGGAGGCATCGCCCGTGACGGACCACCCCTGATCGGTGTCGAAGGAGTCAGAGAGGACAACCGAGGCGGCATCCTCGACAGGCAGGCCAAACGTGCTGCCGGGTGCCCCGAGGGGGAGCGTGTGCGCGCCCGTCAGCGTGCTCTCAACGGAGATCCACCAGTCGATGTTCGAGCCGCACGGAGCGGGCGGAAGTGACCCTGCCCAAGTACCGTCCTGCTGGAGCGTCAGCGTGGTGGCGGTGACCGGCGCGCCGTCGACTGACGCGTAGAGCGCGGCCGTGCCGTCGACCACCGACTCGCCGACCGCGTCAATGCCTGCGCGGACGGGTGAGGCCTCCCAGTGAGTTCCTTGCGATGGCGCTTCGACGATGGTCAGCAGCGTTCGGGCCATCGGGGGCTCGGACACGAGCGTATAGGCTTGGCCTTCCGGGTCTGAAATGGCGCCCGCAAGCACATGGATTTGCCACGTCCCCGGAGCCGCGTCATCGACGAAGACCTGCTCGATGGGGTTGATGCTGTCCACGGTACTCCGCGTCGCGGCTGCAGTTGGATTGGATGGGTCGAGCGTCCACGGCGCGTGCCAGGTTCCGTCCGGGTCCACGACGTACAGCGTCAGATCATGTTCGAGCCCAGGCGATCCGGCGACAGAGGCGGGGTCGTCCCAAGCGAGTGTCACCTTCAGGGGGCCGCCTTCAGGGCCGACTTCGATGACGGCCGTCTCCAGGTCACCGCTTCCAAGCAGCGACTCAATCCAGTCGTGGTTCGTGACGGTTTCGGCTGCCGCTGCCGCATCCAGGAGTCCCCAGCCCGACCGGTAGTCGGGTCCAGGGTGCAGAAGATCCTTGGCTGTGTGGCAGAGGATGGCTCGCCACGTCGAAGGCAGTGGCCGTTGGGCGTCTGGCCACGCTGCGCCATGGGCTTCGCTCAGCAGCGCGATTGTTCCTGTGACGATTGGGGCGGCCATGGACGTTCCGGACATGGCCCGGTACCCGCCGCCATCGTCGCATGACGTCACACCGAAGTCGTCGCTGAGTTGCGAGCCCGGCGCAACCAGATCGGGTTTGATGCGTCCGTCATCGGTCGGTCCCCAACTGCTGAAGATTGTGACCACGCCGGAGTCGCTGTAGACGGCCCCGACAGAAATGATGTTCTTGGCGCCGCCCGGCTGGCCGACGGTGCCGTAGTCGTAGCCGCAGTCGTTGGATGAGCGTTCGTTTCCGACGGCCCAAACGCTGGTGACGGGCGTTCCAAGGCTGCCTCGAACCAGCCCATCGATCAACTCGGACGTGATGCCGTAGTCGCCGTGCAGGGAGCAGGGGTACCCGTTCGCCTGGATATTGCTGCCGAGGGACTGGTTGAATGCAGCCGGCTGATAGGACTCCAGTTCATCTTCGTAGATTGACTCGAGGGTGCCTGGGTCGGAGTAGAAGTAGTAGTCATCGACGTTGGTGATGACGTGGGCGTCCAGGCTGGCCTGCGGCGCCACGCCAACCCAGAGGCCGCCGCTTGCCGCGCCGCTTCCGATCATCGTCCCAGCCACGTGTGTGGCGTGGACGGCTGAGCCGCCGCTGTCCCAAGCGGTCAGCCGGCTGTCGAAATCGGTGTGGTCCGGGTCGGGGAGCGCCGGCTCGATGATGACCAGCCGCTGGCTGGCCCCGGTCAGTTCGAGTGGCCCCTCGTGCAGGGTGTCAACGCCAACCGCCGGCCGCGCGCTGTCCATGCAGGGCTGCAGTGGCGGCGGGGCGGGCTCCATCCAGATGACCGAGGGCGTGGCCGCCACGGCATCGAGCATGGCGGTGGGGCACTCGACCAGCAGGGCGGGCACCGTCCTGAGGCGGCCGCGGATACGGCCGCCGAGCGCTTCGGTGTGGGCGGCGATGGTGTCGACCGCCGCGGCGTCGGCGCAGCGGAGGATGACCGCCGCGGTCGTCGAGCGGGCGTCGCCCGAGTTGGACACGAACCAGGCGGTGTCAGGTGGCGAATGGAGGAGTGGGTGCATGTCCGCTGCCCCGAGCCAAGCCAGCGTGAGGACGAGCGCTGCGTTCACTGGCACAGCCCTCCGTACACGGAGATGAGTTCCAGCAGGTCTTCGACCAGCACGACGCCGTCCCCGGTGCCGTCATAGCGGCATGTGCCCAACGCGCTCATCAGCAGGCCAAGGTCGGCGCCGTCGACCACGCCGTCTCCGTCGAGGTCGCCCGAGATTGGGTCGGGACCACCCAGCGCGACCGGCCCGTCGAGCGAAAGGTCTGCGGCGATTCGGAACTCCGGAAACCAGGGGGACTCGATGTCGTACAGGCCCAGCCCTGCCGACCCATTGTTGCCGTCGAACCCGCAGGCGGAGTAGCAGACGCGGGGTGGCAAGCCGTCGCAGTCGGTGACCTTTCCCCCTAAATCGAGTCCAGTCCGAGTGATCGTCTCGGGCGTCATT
>CAZSSV010000048.1:0-12754 GCA_964609425.1 uncultured Isosphaeraceae bacterium
GACACTACAGCGTCTCCTGGCAGCCCGAGCACCTGCGGGCGGTTCCGACGAACGAGTACTTCGACCTCATCGTGCACATCGAACCGGCAACAGGCACGCTCAGGGGCCACGACCTGATCTTCGACGCCACCATGCCGTCCCACCGCCACGGCATGAACGTGGTGGTCACACCGGAACAGACGGGCCAGCGAACATGGATCGTGCGGGACGTACTCCTGCACATGCCGGGCGAATGGGTCTTGGACTTTGACGTCATCGACGAGCGTGGCGTGCTGCACCGGGCGCATGAGGCGGTCGTCCTGGAATGATCATCGCGATCATCATCTCGGTCCTCTGCAGCCAGGATCCGATCGACGTCGATCCGTCGGCGCTCGCCCTGGCCACCTCACTCAGCCCCGTTCCGGCACCACCCACACAACCCACCAATGCAATCGCTGACAACGCGACCGCTGCCTCCCTCGGGCAGGCGCTGTTCTTCGACGCTCAGCTCTCGCGCCATGGTGACACGGCGTGCGCGACCTGCCACGACCCCGCCCGCGCCTTCACGGATGGCCGCGCCGTGGCTGAAGGCACAGGCATCGGCACCAACAACACACCGACCATTCTGGGGTCGGCGCACCATCGCTGGCTCTTCTGGGACGGCCGCGCCGATTCGCTCTGGTCACAGGCACTTGGTCCCTTGGAGAGCCCCGTCGAGATGGACGGCGCGCGTGTGGACATCGTGCGGCGTGTCGCGTCGGACCCTGCACTTCGTTCCATGTACGAGGCCGTCGCAGGCCCCATGCCGAATGTCTCGGATGAAGCCCGGTTTCCACCTGCAGCGCGGCCGGGCACCCGAAGCTGGGACGCCATGGACCCCGCGGATCAAGCCACCGTCAACGTGGCGTTCACCACCATTGGCAAGGCGATCGCCGCCTATGAGCGACGCCTGCAACCGGGAGAGTCCGACTTTGACCGCTGGGTGGCGTCGATGATCGCCGGTGACCGAGACGACACGGCCATGAGTCCCGCCGCCATCCGCGGGTTCAACCTCTTCGCAGGAGATGCGGGCTGCCGCCAGTGTCATTTCGGGCCACTGCTCACTGACTTTGAGTTTCATGACCTCTCGCTGCCGCCCCGTGACGCGGCGGCTCCCCAGCCGGGCCGGGGGCAGGGCTATCCGACGCTGCGGTCCAGTGCGTTTCGCGCCGATGGTCCATTCAGCGACGCCCCGGAGAGCCGCCAGGCCCGGCGAGCAGCAGCAGCCCGCATCGGCCCCGAGCACTGGGGTGCCTTTCGGACACCCTCGCTGAGAAACGTGGCGGCCACGCCCCCGTACATGCATGCAGGCCAATTCGCGACGCTTGCCGAGGTCCTGGCCTTCTACAACACGCTGGAACGACAAGTCCGCCGCCACCACCATGCAGAGGCCGTTCTGGAGCCATTGAACTTCTCACCCGAGCAATTGGCCGACTTGGAGGCCTTCCTGATCGCCCTCACAGGCGACCCACCCTCTGCCGATCTGTGCGGCCCGCTCCAGGAAATCAGCATCCAGAACCCCCAAACAGACGAATAGGCCCTCGCCTCACCCCACGGATCGGGTACCTTCAGTTCGGGTGCGGGTGATCAGAGAGGAGTCCCCCCATGCTTCGCATTTGCTTGGCCACGGCCGTGGCCGCTTCCGCGGCCGGCCTGGCGTCGGCGCACACGGATGATCCCAAGGTCAATGACCGATTCGGGCCCTATCGGGGTCCGGGATGGACTGCCGGAGAAGGCGTTCCGATGCGGGGTGGGTTCGAACAGGACGGCGACATCACCTTGCAGGCCTGGCTCTCGTTGGACGACTTGGGGGGTGCCGACACCGGCAGTGACTGCTGGGGCTATGTCTCCGGCTCGGGCCGCGAGTACGCGGTCATTGGTGATTCCGACGGGACGAGCTTTGTTGACATCACCAACGCCGCCTCACCGAGCATCGTCGGCAAGATCACTGGGCCGAACAGCCTCTGGCGTGACGTCAAGATCTACCAGGACTACGCCTACATCGTCAGCGAAGGCGGGGACGGCATCCAGGTTGTGAATCTCGCCAACATTGACATCGGTGTCGTGACGCACGTCAACACCGTGACGACCGGCGGAACCACCGCGACGCACAATGTGGCCATCGACACAGACAGCGGGTTTCTGTATCGCTGCGGCGGCGGCGACAATGGCCTTCGCATCTACGACCTCAATGCATCGGCCACTAATCCTCCATACGTCGGATCCTGGGTAACCAAGTACGTCCATGACGTCCAAGTCGTCACGTACCCGCCCGGATCGCAGTACGAAGGCCGCCAGATCGCATTCTGTTGTGCCGGCTACAACAGCGGCTGGTCCGAAACCGGACTGTCCATTGTGGACGTCACCGACAAGGACAACATTTTCGTCGTGTCAGAGATGCAGCATACGAACAACAACTACTCACACCAGGGATGGCTGACCGAAGACTTTCAATACTTCTACCTGAACGATGAGTTGGACGAACAGAACACCGGGTCGCAGACCACCACGAGGATTCTCGACGTCAGCAATCTGTCCAGCCCATTCCAGGCCGGCACCTGCACGACCGGCTCGTCGTCGATTGACCACAACCTCTACATACGTGGCAACCTGATGTTCCAGGCGAATTACCGAAGCGGACTTCGCATCTTCGACATCACCAATCGACTCGATCCCGACCAGATCGCCTGGTTCGACACGTACCCGGGGAGCGACGCAGCCCAATTCAACGGCATTTGGAGTACCTATCCCTACTTCCCGAGCGGCACTGTGATTGGCTCAGACCTTGAGCGTGGCCTCTTCGTCTGGACCACCACCGCGCCATCGGTCGCGGTGGTCGTGATGGACCCCATGCCGGAAATCCTTGCCCCGTCTGGAGGCGATTCATTCCGCCTTCAGGCGACGATGGTGTCCGGCGTCGATCTGAACATGAGTGAGTCCGTACTGCGTTGGAACGACGGGTCCGGGTGGCAACAGGCTGGCATGGCGCTTGAGACACCCGGCAATCCGGCGGTCCTCCGCGCGACCTTCGGCAGTACCGAGTGCGGCCGCCTGGTCGACTTTGAAGCGACCGTCGCCACCGACGACGGATTCACCGTGACGGCCACATCGGGATCGATTCTGTCGGCCAGTGACATCGCGATTACGTTCGATGACAACGGAGAGACGAACCCAGGCTGGACGGTCGACAACGACTGTACGGACGGCCAGTGGGGCCGCGGCGTTCCCGCGGGAGGCGGCGATCGAGGTGACCCGCCGACCGATGGTGACGGAAGCGGTCAGTGCTGGGTCACCGACAACGTGTCCGGCAACAGCGACGTCGATGGCGGCACAACCACGCTCATCTCGCCAGTGCTGGACGCCTCGTCCCCTGCGGCCGTGCTCGAGTACACGCGGTGGTACTCCAATAACTTCGGCGCGGCGCCAAACCAGGACGTGTTTACCGTCCGCATCTCCGACGACGGCGGAGCCACCTGGTCAATTCTCGAACAGGTTGGCCCGAGCGGACCCGAAGCCGGCGGAGGCTGGTACACGGTGCAGTTCGATCTTTCATCGGTCCCCGGCATCGACCCGACCGACGAACTCCGTTTGGCATTTGAAGCCGCCGATACCGGTGATGGATCCGTTGTAGAAGCGGGCATCGACGGCGTGTCCATCTCGTCCATCGACTGTGAGGACTGCGTAGGCGATCTTGACGGCAATGGAGTCGTCGATGTCGAAGACATCCTCGCAGTCATCGCCGGCTACGGTGATGAGTACACGGTCGATGATGTTCTCATCGTGCTCGGAGCCTTCGGGTCGGACTGCTGATCGCGAAACCCAAGCCCTTTCCAGCCCGCTTCGGCCTCGGCCGAGGCGGGCTGTCGTATGCTGCTCAGCCATGCACGGCTGCGAGTCCTGTTCAACATGCGCCTCACCGTGCGAGCGGAGGATTCCCGAGGCGGACCTACCGGCCGACCGACCCTTGGTCATCTGGGACGGTGACTGCGAATTCTGCAGCAAGTTGATGCGACGCCTCAGCACATTGGCCGGTGATCGACTCGCCCTGGCCACCATCGAGGCGGCCCTCTCGGCATATCCCTTGTTGTCCAGAAGTTCACTGAAGGCCGCCATCCACCTGCTCCTGCCGGATGGCACCCTCCTCAGCGGCGCTGCAGCCGTGACGCGCATCATGGCAATTGCCGGCATCCGTACCTGGCCCGACCGACTGATCCGCCGTGCGCCTCCACTGCGATCTGTGGCCGAGTCGGCCTACCGGTGCGTCGCTCGCCACCGAGGCGCCGCGCATGTCGTCTCCCGAATGCTCGTCGGTCGAATTGAGACGCCAAGTACGCTGCTGCTCACCCGCCGCGTGTTCCTGCGCTTACTCGGCGTGATCTACCTTGCGGCCTTCCTCTCCATCGGCCACCAGATTCTGGGACTCGTCGGTTCGCAAGGACTCCGACCAGCCGAAGTCATGATGCGGGCCGCGGCAGAGGGCGGTGCCTGGTGGAAACTCCCAACACTGCAGTGGATCGGCGGCGACGGCATGTTGACCGCGACCTGGATCATCGGCGCAGTCGCCGCCATTGTGCTGAGCCTCGGCATCGCTCCGCTCCTCTCCTCGCTGACGTGCTGGGCGATGTACCTGTCCATCGTCACCGCTGGAAGTGTGTTCCTGCAGTTTCAATGGGACGCGCTTCTCCTTGAGTGCGGGCTGCTCGCGACCCTCTGGTGCCCCCTGACGTGGACGCTGAACAGCCCGAAGGCACGCCGCCCCTCACGAGTCATCCACTGGTTGCTCGTTGTGTTACTGGCGCGACTGGTGTTTTTCGGAGGGCTCGCCAAACTGCAGAGTGGCGACCCGGCATGGGCCGACTGCACGGCCTTGTCGTACCACTTCTGGACGCAACCACTTCCATGGTGGCCTGCGTGGTTCGCCGCGTCATTGCCTGACTGGCTGCTGAAGACCGCCTGCGTGCTGATGTTCGTCATCGAACTCGGGTGCCCGCTGCTGCTCTTCCTGCCTCGCGTTCCCCGAACAATCGGGGCCGTCTGCATCGCAGCACTCATGCTCGGGATCGCCGCCACTGGCAACTACGGTTTCTTCAACTGGCTCACCATCGTGCTCTGCCTGGCCATGGTCGACGACGCCGTGCTGCTGCTTCTGTGGCCCAGATCGGTTCGCAGCCGATTCGCTGCCGGCCCACGTGATCCCAATCTCGTGGCCGTTCGGTGGGCACGAGCCACGGTCGGCTCGTTCATCGGTGTGCTGGTGCTCATCTCCATCTGGCACCAGGCCGCCCAGCGGAGGGCCTGGCAGCCGCTCGAAGTCGTCGCGAACGCCGTGGCCCCTTGGCGGCCGGTGGGTCACTACGGATTGTTTGCCTTCATGACGAAGTCACGTCCTGAACTCGGCATCGAGTGGCAGGATTCTGACGGCCTCTGGCACACGGTGCAATTCAAGTGGAAGCCGGGCCCTCTGGACCGTCCCGGCGCACTGTGCCAACCTGGAATGCCGCGCCTGGACTGGCAATTGTGGTTCGACGCCATCGCATACGAAGCCGCCATTCGCGACCGCAGGGTGCACGACCAGTCGGGAGACCTTCGAGTCACAGGGAGGGAGATCCTCCCAATGCTGCTTCGCCGAATCATGGTGCTCGATCCCGTCGTCCTGGACCTGGTGGAGACTGGTCCGACCCGTCCACCCAAGGCAGTGCGGTGGACGATCGATCACTACGAATTCACGACACCCCAACAGCGGGCCGAGCATGGAGACTGGTGGAAGCGAACACGCTTCTTCAGTTCGTCTCCGCTTGTGTACCGCCCCGGACCCTGAACACACGCGCGGCCCGTTGCACCGTTCGCCGAACATGGTGCGCCACTTCATCCGCAGCAGAGACCGCCGCGAACCCGGCGACACTTCGGCGAGGCATGGTCGCGGGCCTGCACACTTGCTGCGTCCACAGCCCGAGCCGGGCGGACAACGTGGCGGCCACCAGTCCCTGGCCACCGGCAGCCGCAACCGGCCCGACGCGTGTCGACACAACGTCAGCAGCATGCTGGGTGAGATCAACCGCCACAGCATGAAGCAGCACCATGCGAACGAGTCGAATGGTCCCGGCGGTTCCGGGCCGGGCGCCATACGCCGTCGCCACCTGACGCATGAGCCGAACACTCCGCCACAGGCAGATCAACGAGTCGATCGCCGCGACGCCGGACAGTGACACGAGCAGGCCAGTTTTGGCCGACGCGCGCCGAATCCGGCAATCAACCTGACCGTCGAGTTCTGACAGCAAGCATTCCACGGCAGCTCGTGCCTGCTGCACGTCGCCCGCGGCCATGTGACGCTCAACGTCTCTGATGAACGGGCCGTCTCCGCCGGTCTCCGGAAGCCCGCGCGCCCACCGCAGGATCACGCCACCGTCCATGTCGTCGCCGCCTTCAAGGGCAGCCCGGACACGCTCCACACGGCGAACCGCAAGCCAGCCACGTACCTCCCGCGCGATGAGCCACCCCGCGCCAAGAAGCAGCATCCCGATCGCAAGACCGACCGCCCAAGCCCACAGCATGCCCATCGCAGCCACCCTGGCGACGATCTGCATGGTTTCTGCCGTGATCAGAACTGCGGCCAATGCCACCAGTCCGCCAATGCAGAGCAAGGCCGGATGAGGAATGCGTGGAATTCGCATGATGGTGTTGGCCTCCTTCGCCTCTCCGTGACAGAGTTGTTCGGATTTGCCGCACCGTTCATACGCCGATGATGGAATCACGGTTCAAATCACTCTTTTTGTGGAGAAATACTGTTCTCGGACACACCATCAGCCGACCCCGTGCGTAGGTGATGGTGGCGGGCACAGTGCCCCGCACCGTTTGGACCCACTCATGAAGACTCGAACCCCACACGACTGGACCTGGGAAGCTTGGCGAACCCGACTTCGCCGCCTCCTCTCCCGCACCGAACACCGGTACGACCTGTCGCGGGGCGAGATTCTGCTCGCTACGGGCACCGATCAGGGAGATCTCCAGGAACTCTGGAACTACGGCTGGACGCCAGGCGAAGCAGCTCACGTCATCACCGAGGCGCTTGGACTCCGCTGAGAAGCGACTTCGAGCCCCTTTCACCGGATGCGACACGGCCTCCCCTCACGGGGAGGCCGTGTTGGTGATGGATGTACCCGATGCGGCCGCACATCGCCACGAATTGATCAAATGGACACTTGCGTCGAGTTCTGCGGCCTGTAGGCTGATGCATGGTGCACGCTGTGAGAGAGAGAACGACATTTCGGGCCGGTGTGGTTGTGGCTGCCCTGATGGGCGTGACGCCGATCGCCGATGCCAGCGGGCAGGACGGCAGCACAGGCAGCTACGAGCAGGCCATTTTCGACCTCTCCGGCATCAGCTACGCGGGCGGCCCCCCCGTGGTGGTTGGGGCCTTTGACGTCGATCCCGAGCGGCAGATCATGCGGCTGCGGTGGGAAGATGTGGTGCTGGAGACTTACGACAACACGGGCACCCCAAACTGGGCCAGCGACGCCTATGTGGGCATTCTGGCTGTGGACCTGGCTGGCGAGCCCCTTGGCTGGCTCGAGCAGCCGTTTCCCACCGAGTATGCCCACGGCGAGTTCGGCCCGACCTCGGGTTCGGTCGACCTGGAAGTCGCCAACCTCTTTACCGGAGATGACGGACACGTCCAAGTATTGATGGCATCGAGCTTTGTCGACGGCTCCGGTGAGCCAGCCGGGATGTACCTGGGTGGATCGCTGATTCTGGAGTACATGGGCATCCCATCCCCCGGGGGCCTGGCCATGCTGGCCGTACTGGCCGGCGTCCGGCGACGACGACGGTTGATCGGCTAGCCCGACGTCAATCCGCCCCTCCACGCTTGTGGCAATGGCGACCCGCCGGTAGTATTCTTGCTGAGACTGATTCTCAGCAGGAGTTCCCGACGTGACACTTGACTGCTTGGAAAATGGCACGACCGCCTTCGTGACCGCCACGGAAGGTGCCGATGCCGACTTGCTTCGCGCCATGGGGCTCAGAGAAGGCGTTGAAGTCACCATGTGCAAGTCCGGAGCTTCGTGCATCGTGGAAGCCGGTTCAACGCGTCTGGGCCTGGCCCGGTGTCTGACCGAGTCCGTCCAGGTCAAAGTCAGCCACTGACCCACGCACGGTCATGACACCACCGCAATCGAACATCGAGGACGGACTCGGCGGTCGCGCTGTCGCAATGGTCGGCCAGCCAAATGTCGGCAAGACCACGCTCTTCAACACGCTGTGCGGGGTGCGAGCCAGGACATCCAACATTCCAGGCACGACCTTCGAGGCCAGCGTGGGTCGGTGTGGAGATCTCTCGCTCACCGATCTCCCCGGCGCATGGTCTCTGACGCTCGATTCGCCAGAGTCTGAACTGGTCCGGCGTTGCATCGCCGGGGAGACTGCATTCAAACCAGACACGCTGCTTGTCGTGTTGGATGCATCGAGTCTCTCTCGCGGCCTGCACATGGCCGCCGAAGTGCTCGCCTGCGGCCTGCCATGTGTCGTCGCGCTGACCAAGGTCGACCTCGCAAAGCGAAGGGGTCTGGAGATTGATCCAGACCGCCTAGCGACATGGCTCGGCTGCACGGTCATTCCAACGTGCGGCAGAAAGGGAGAAGGCCGAAACGCACTGATCGCCGCGCTCTCGCACGCCGCGGTCCCGGTCGGGTCACCCCCGCCGGCAGGAAACGACGCAAGCCTCGACCGATGGGTTGATGGCGTCATCCGCGAGAGTGTTCCCGACCCCGTGACCGAAGGCGGCGACCGAATCGGTCATCGATTGGACCTGGCCTTCACGCACCCAGTCCTCGGCGTCGCGACCTTTTTCCTGGTGATGGCGGGGCTGTTCTGGACCATCTTTGAGTTCGCCGGTGTGCCCATGGAACTGATTGAACAGATCTTCGGCCACGTCGGAGGGTGGGTCGGTTCGGTGCTTCCAGAGGGAGACATCAGGGAGTTGCTGGTTGACGGCGTCGTCGGGGGACTCGCCGGCACGGTTGTGTTCCTGCCGCAGATTCTTCTTCTCTTCTTTCTGATCGCCCTTCTGGAAGACACGGGCTATCTCGCCCGCGCTGCCTTCGTCATGGATCGCGTCCTCCGCCGGTTCGGCCTTCCCGGCCAGGCGTTTGTACCGATGCTCTCTGCCCACGCGTGCGCGATTCCAGCCATCATGTCGGCGCGGCTGGTGCCGGACCGCCGAGACCGCCTCGCCGTCGTTCTTGTGGCGCCTTTCCTGTCCTGCTCAGCCAGGCTTCCCGTGTACGTTCTGTTGATTGGCGTGTTGTTCGGTGATCAGCCGGTCGTGGCGGGGCTTGTGTTTGCCGGCTGCTATGCGCTGGGCATTCTCGCGGCGCTGTTGAGTTCGCTGCTTGTTCGACGGACCCTGCTGCGTGGAAGAAGCCGGCCCATGGTTCTGGAACTCCCGACCTATCAGTGGCCTTCTCTCAAGACGGCCCTGCTCGTCTGCTGGGACCGGAGTTGGCTCTTCCTGCGCAAGGCCGGCACGGTCATCCTCGCCATGGTGATTGTGCTCTGGTGGTTGAGTTCCTACCCCAAGCCGCCTGATCCTTCGGTTCAGGGGCCACCAGAGACCACCGCGGTCGTCGCGGCCGAGGCCAATCCCATGGCGTTCTCCTTCGCTGGCAGAATCGGACGGGCCGCGCAGCCTGTTTTCGATCCGATCGGCCTCGATTGGAAGCTGACCGTCGGTGTGATGACCTCATTCGCGGCACGTGAAGTCTTCGTGTCAACCATGGCCGTGCTCGTCGCCGGCAACGAGGATGTCGATGATCCCAATGTCATTGACAGAATCGAAACCGCCCAGCGGGACGATGGATCACCCATGCTCGGGCGAGCTACCGCTGCAAGCCTGCTTGTGTTCTTCGTCCTCGCCATGCAATGCCTTCCAACACTCGCAGTCACCGCGCGCGAGGCCGGCGGGTGGAAGTGGGCGGCATTGCAGTTTGGGTGGATGACCGCGGTCGCATGGGGCGGCGCCTGGATCGCGTATCGGATCGCGGTGACGGCAGGCTGGTCCTGATGCCCTGGGCCGATTGGCAGTTCTGGGTCGTTTCGATCGCCACGCTCGCCGCGGCAGGCTTCGTCCTCCGACCACTCTTGCGGCGTGTGATTCGGCGGGGACGGGCCGAGGGCGGATCCGCCCGGGCCAGCCTGACCCACGAGGGTCGACATGTGGCCCGATCTCGGAGATCCTCCGAGCATGACTGATGGAACGCGAGAGATTGCAATCGTCGGGGCAGGTGCCATGGGGTCAGCCCTGGCCAGGGGCGCACACGCTGCGGGTCACTCGGTGGTCGCAATCGCCTCCCGGCACCCGGCGCGAACGAGCACGCTCGCGGAAGACATCGGTGCCGCGCTCGTCGGATCGCCTGCAGACATCGACCGGGGTGTCGGCGCCATCCTGCTGTGCGTCCCCGATGATGCCATCGCCCAGGTGGCGGCAACGCTCCGCCATGTGGACGGAACCATCGTGGCACACACAGCAGGAGCGCGTGGCCTGGCTGCCGTCGATGTGGCCGTCGGCCGAGGCGCACACGCAGGGTCACTCCACCCGGTCATGGTGGTCGCTGCGGGAGGTCGGGGGCACAAGGCCCTCCAGGGAGCCACCGCGGCCATTGATGGCGACGCCGTCGCGCGCCCCTGGCTGACGGCATTTGCGCAAGACCTTGGCATGGAACCGGTCGAGATCCCGGCGGCGCACAGGGCGCTCTATCACCTGTCGGCTTCCCTGGTGGGCGGGCTCATGACCGGCCTGCTCGCGTCGGCCGTCGATCTGTGGACCCACCTTGGCCTGGAGCGTGAGGTCGGTGCTACGGCCATGGGTCGCATGGTTCGCGAAGCCGGAACCAACCTGGAGCGACTCGGGGTTCCGCATGCAGTCATGGGACCGGTCGTGCGGGGCGACTCGGGCACGATCGAAGAACACCTTCGCGTCCTGGCGGTCGAAGCCCCGCACCTCGTCGCGTTGTACCGAGATCTTGTGGCGTTGTGCCTTCCCTACGCCGTCGAGCGAGGTGGGCTGGACCTCGAGAGGGCGGAGGAAATCCGATCCTGTCTGGGCAGCCGCGCAGCAGACTCGTGTTGACACATTCGGACCGATCGCGATTCGATTTGCTTCTGGAATCAGTACTCAAGGCGCTGCCGCCGCACGCCCTTGCCATCATCGAGGAAGTTCCCGTCATCGTCGAGGACCAACCCTCCCCGGGTGTCCTTCATGAATTCGGCGCTGAACCCGAGGACATCTGCGGCCTGCACTCGGGCCTGCCACTGACCGACCGAAGTGTTCAGGACTCCGGAGTGCTGCCAGATACCGTCCATCTCTACCGCCGCGGGATTCTGGCGGCGGCTGCAGACCGCAGGCACGGGAGTGAGCCTGGCGGTGACGACGACGAAGCGGCGATTCGCGAAGAGATTCGCGTCACGCTTCTCCATGAACTCGGGCATCACCACGGTCTGGACGAGGAAGACCTCGATCGTCTCGGCTATGCCTGATCATGCATGAGTAGGCCGATTCACTGGATGCCGATACGTCGCTTGAATGCGTCCAGCACCTTGTTTGGCCCGATGTACCGGCCTTCGTCGTAGCTTGCCATCTCAACCGAGTCGTTCGGCCCCAGCCACACGAGGTTTGGAATGCCACGGGCACCCCACGCCTTCTTGATACCGCTCGAGTCGCGTCGGCCATAGGGCACTGCGGAAAACGGCATGTTGTAATCAGACATGTACTTGAACATCTCGTCTTCCTTGCGATCGCTGCTGACCATGATGACGGCGAAGTCGCCGGAGTCGTCGTTCGCCTTGGCAAACTCGACCAGTGCCGGTGTGAAACGACGGCACGGCCCACACCACTTGGCCGTGAAGTACAGCAGGACATGCTCCGTATCGGCGAGGCTGCTCGAGGCAATCTCCGACCCGTCAGCAGCCACGAGGGTCGGCCCGATCATGTCTATGAGCCGCGTATGCCACTGCCCCCTCTCGGCCGCGGCCGTGGCTGACGGCTCCGCAAAGGCTTCAGCGGCGCACGGCGGCAGTGAGACCGCCTCAGCCGGAACGGGTACGGCCTCGGCCGTCTTGAGTGTCAGGTCGACCTGGCCGGCCTTGGACCATTCTCGAATCGCCCCTGGAACCTTGATGGGGCCGGCTGGCTTCCAGTCCTCGTAGGCGTGTGTGACCAGAAGCATGCCACCGGCACCGTCGGGCCTGCTGAATTCCATCCGATTGAGCAGCCCGGTCTCGGCGTCGAAGAACAGATACCAGGGTCGGCCCAACGTGGGAACCGCCACCATGCGCCAACATGAGCGATCGGCGACGTCAACCTGCCCCGTCACGACCATGGCACGGGTGTACTGGTCGAGGTTGAGTATGGCGGTCGGGTCCTGCTCCATCCGCAGTTGCAGGCCGACCTCGGGATCGACCTTCCAGCAGTCGCCTGCGGCATCCGTCTGCCAGGTTCGGAGGCCGTCAGAACCCTGCGCCTCGTGCCAGGCACTCCCGTCCATGGTCATGTCCTGGGTGAAGGCGCCGCCGGGGCGGGCCCGCACATCGGTGGTCCCGCTGTCAACGCCGATGGTCCATCGATACGAACGGACCAAGCCCTCAAGCCCCCTGTAGGCAGCTTCGCCGCCGGTCGCGTCGATGAATGCATCGATCACGGTCCGTACTTCTGGCTTTGGTGGTGTGACCTGGGGGGGCTTGGCCT
>CAZSSV010000049.1:0-12544 GCA_964609425.1 uncultured Isosphaeraceae bacterium
AACTTGCCCATGGCCCGGTGCTGCACGACGCGGCCTGCCACGATGGCCCGCGGGCGGGGGTCTTCCGAGGGCGGCGGGTCCGCCTCCATCGCGTCAGCGGCCGCCTCGTCAAATGCGGCCCTGGCCTCTGCCAGCGGAATGAGGCCATCGACGCGGCACCCAAAGGGCTGGATGCCGAGGTCGTCTCGCCACCGCGCCAACTTGGCACGGCGAGCGGCGACGAGATCTGATTCAGTACGATCGGACTGGTTGCTCACGGCCATGCCCGTACGATACCCCGGCGGTCCGCGACGGACGCGGCATGGAGGACGAGCCATGGCCCATGTGGCGATCGTGACGGGAGCAGGCAGCGGAATCGGACGGGCGGTCGCGCGGCTGCTTGCGGGCGCGGGGGCCGCGGTCGTGCTCGTGGGCCGGCGACGTGATGCCTTGGAAGCGACTGCAGAGGCGTCATGCGGTCCGTGCGCGGTTCTGGTGGGCGATGTGCGTGAGCCGCAGACCGGCCGCTCCGCCGACGCTGCTGCGGACGAACTGGGCGGCGCATCGGTACTGGTCAACAACGCGGGCATCATGCCGATCGCGCCGATGACCGAAGCATCGCTCGAGGACTGGCGAGACACGCTTGACACCAATGTGTTCGGTCCCCTGCAGATGATCCACGCTGTGCTTCCCGGCATGCGAGCTCGCGGCGGGGGTCACATCGTGAACATCTCGTCGGTGGCAGGCAGACACGCGTTTCCGGCCGCCGCCGTCTACTCCGCCTCCAAGGCAGCGGTGGACACGATCGGAGCCGGGCTACGAGCGGAACTCGCGGCGGACATGAAGCGGAGTGGGCCGCCAATCAGAGTGACGACGATTGCGCCAGGAGCGGTCACGACCGACCTTGTTTCGAGCATTCGCGACGAGCACACCAGAGCGGGAACACAGGCCTACTACGACGCCATGTCCACGCCGCTCACAGCCGAGGACGTTGCCGAGGCCGTGTGGTATGCCATTGAGTCGCCGCGGCACGTCTGCGTCAGTGACATTGAGATTCGTCCGACGGAGATGTCGCGATGAGCGGCACGCCTGCAGTCTTCCTCGACCGCGACAACACGATGATTGTCAACGACGGCGATCTGGGAGATCCAGACTCCGTTTCGCTCATGCCCGGCACCCGCGCGGCGCTGGCGCGGCTGCACGAGGCGGGCTGGCCACTGGTCGTCATCACCAATCAGGGCGGCGTCGCTCGAGGGAGGTACGGCGAAGACGACGTCCAGGCCGTTCATCTGCGAACACAGGAACTCCTGGGCGACGTACCCATACTCGACTGGTTGTGGTGCCCCTACCACCCAGCGGGACTCGTGCCCGAGTACACGCGTGAGCATCCCTGGAGAAAGCCCGCCCCCGGCATGGTGTTCGAAGCCGCCTCCCGGCACGGTCTCGCCCTGGATGCCTCCTGGGTCGTCGGTGACCACGAACGCGACATCCAGGCGGGACGGGCTGCGGGGTGCCGCACCATCCTTCTGGCGGCGGGCAACACGCCGTCAGAAGCCCATGTTGTCCTCCCCGACATCACAGGTGCCGCCCGGCACATCATGGCAAGCGGCGCTGCATGATCGACTGGTCCGTACAGCGGCGGGTCACCGTGGTCATGCCGACATGGATCGGCGATGTCTGCATGGCAACCCCAACGCTCAGTCTGCTCCGCGATGCCATGCCGAGCGGCGGGCACATCACGGTGGCGCTCCGCGAGCGCATGGAGCCGCTCGTCGCCGGACTTTCGACCGTCGACCAGGTCGCGCAGGTCAGTCCACGCGGTCTCACCGGACCGTGGCGCGCCGGGCGAGCGATCGCCGCCACGCGGCCTGACGCCATCCTGATCCTCCCTGGAAGTTTCCGAGCCGCCCTTGCCGCCTGGTGCAGCAGGGCGAGCCACCGTGTCGGATACGCCCGTGACCGAAGAGGATGGCTGTTGACCGATGCCGTTGCCCAACCCGATCGAACGCTTCCGGTTTCAACGATCGACTGGTACGCGGCCCTGGTCAGCGCCGAGCCGCCGCCACCACCACACCTGATCGTGACGGACCTGGACGCCGCCGCAATGGCTGCGCTGTTCAGGGCCGACGCCACCTACTGCCTGCTGATTCCAGGCGCCAATCGCCAAGACAAACGCTGGCCGGCGGCGCACTTCGTGGCCGTCGCCAACGCAGTCCACGCGCAGTACGGTTGGACAACCGTCATCGCGGGCTCCCCTGGCGAACGAGCGCTCACCGAACACATCACGCGAGCATGCCAGGGCCCGGCGATCGACATGGCGGCCATGGGCGGATCGCTCTCAGCCCTCAAGGCGTGCGTCGCAGGTGCCGAGGTCGTCGTGTCCAACGACACGGGGCCCAGGCACATCGCCCTGGCGCTCGGCACACCGGTTGTGTCACTCTTTGGGCCGACCGATCATCGGTGGACCATCGCCCCGACCGCCACCGAAGTCCGGCTTCTATCCGAACCCTTTCTCCCGGAGTCGGTGATGGCGGATCGGCACGCGGCGACCTGTGACATCAACCGCATCTCGGTCCCGGATGTCCTGCATGCCATCGACCAGCTCGCCAGCGGTCCGAACCAGTAGCATTCCGCGATGCCCGACGTGCTCACTTCGACTGGAAAGATTGATCGACGCGCGGCCTTGTCAGGGCCAGACGTGCTGCGTCACGCCGCCGAAGCAGACCCATTCGGCCACCGCGTTCACATGTCGCTGGCGATTGCGTGGGCGTTCTTTCTGCCGCTGCTGATGATCCCGTGGGCCAAGGACGTGGCCCTCGTGGCGCTGGCCGGCTGGAGCATCGCCCGCATCCTGTTTGGTGGCGTCAGGGCAGCCTGGGCCCCCATCTTTCGGATGCCCATCACGTGGCTGATCATGGCCTGGGGCGTGTGGACCTGCCTGAGCCTCACGTGGAGCCCTGCCCCGGGCTGGGGCCTTGAAGAACTCAGAGCGTTTCGGTCATTCCTGATACCGATCAGCCTGTTCCCGGTGATCCTGCATCTCCGGCGGTTGCTCGCGGCGTTCTTGATCGCGGTCGCCATCATCAATCTCATTCAGATCGCGCAGGCGCTTGAGGTGCCTGGCATCACAACGGTGAGGGAGAATCGGTGTTGCGCCTGGATCGCTCCCAATCCGGGTGGTCTCCTGGTTGCTGCGGCCTTTGCCGCCCATCTGGCCTGGCCTATTGCCGAGCGGCGGGGCCGAGCGGCCGTGTGGCACGTTGGTGGCGCTGCCCTTGCATCGATCGGCCTGTTGTTCATGGTGAATCGAGGCGGCATGGTCGCCGCCGTCATCGCGCCTGGGGTTGTCATGGTCGCCGCCCTGGTGCTGCTCCCCCGTGCCCGCGCGACCGTCCTGCTCGTCGCGACGGCGCTGACGTTCGGGCTGTCCATCGCGCTGCTTCTGGACGACGTCGCATTCAACGGTGCCGTGACATCGCCGGTGCGGGACCGCGTTCAGAGGGGCGTCGATGACCTTTCAGGCGCCAGACAGTTTGGCAAGCGCCCGCTGATCAAGCGGGCGGTGACCTATCGGCTTGAAGTCTGGAAGGCGACGCTGGAGTCGATCAGAACCCGGCCATGGGCGGGCACCGGACTCGGCGGCCTGTGGCACGCGTTCGACGCGCACCCCGAGTTCACGTCCAACGACCGAACGGTCGAGGGCTACGTGCCGGTTGACTCGGATCACAAGCATGCCCACAACTCCTGGCTCTTCATCCCTGCGACCACGGGGCTGGTCGGCCTGGCGCTGATGCTGGCGACGCTGGGCTCTGGGCTCCTCGCCGAAGCCCGCCGCTTCGCGGCCCGCCCCGAGGCGCTCGTCGGGTTCGGCATCGTCGTCGTCTGGATGGTCGGGAACATCTTCGACTCCCTGATCCTCAGTGGAAGCACCTCACAACTGCTCATCCTGGGTCTGCTGGCCGCATGGTTGCCCCGCGGATCGTCCGATGCGCGTGCTCAGTCACCATGAGTTGGCCGCTGTTCATGGTGGCGGCGTACCTGATCGGCTCCATCCCCTGTGGTGTGTTGATCGCCCGGAGCCGCGGTATCGACATCACGGCGCATGGCTCGGGCAACGTCGGCGCCACCAACGTGGGACGGGTGCTGGGGAGAAGGTTGGGCTTGACATGCTTCGTGCTCGATGTCTCCAAGGGGGCTGTTCCCGTGCTCGCGGCCGGGGCCGTGTTCGATCTGTTGGGCAAGCCGGCGACCGATATCCCCGCCTCGCAGAACTGGTGGTGGCTGGGCGTCGCTGTCGCCGCGTTGTCGGGGCACATGGCTTCCATTTTCCTTGGCTTTCGCGGCGGCAAAGGTGTTGCCACGGCATTCGGCGCCCTGCTCGCCATGTGGCCCACTCTGGGCGCCCCTGTGCTGATCGCCTTCGCCGGGTGGGTCGTCATCGTGCTGCTCACACGCACCGTGTCCATTGCCAGCATGGTCGCAGCGACCCTGCTGCCCATCGTGACCATCGCCTTGATGCTCGTCTCGTCACAGCCCGAGGCGATTGGCGAGGTCTGGACGCGCCGAATCCCGGCTCTGGCCGCGTCGGTCCTCATTGCCCTGCTCGTGCTCTGGCGTCATCGCTCGAACCTCCGGAGAGTGTTCGCGGGTACGGAGAATCGGATCGGGAGCTGACACGAGCACGGCAAGGATCATCGCACACGGAAAGGTGACGTCGACCAGGTCGCGAACGTGGCGAGGTCGCCACACGTGCATCGCGGCAACGACCAGCACCGGTGCGACCGCCACAGGCATCGCTGCCCGCCACGGCACGATGTCCCGCCAGGCGAGCAGGACGGTCCCCACACCGACCGCGGCCACCAGACACTCGGCCGTCCACCACGTCGCCGCCGCTCCAAACGTGTTGGGAACGGTGCGTGTGCCCCGCCGGGCATCCGCCTCCGCGTCGTCGAGATCACACAGAATCGCAGCGGCGCATGCCGTCACTGCGACCAGAACGGCGCTGCACAACCCCCGCAACTGCGGCACGGGTTGGGTTGACCACACGAGTACCACGGCCATGAGGGTGAGGCTCGACCCGACGGCGATGTTCTTGACGAGGAGCCTGTCCTTCAACCGCCAACGCCCAGGCGTATGGGCGTATGCAATCAATCCGAGCACCGAAGCCGGCACCAACAGCGCCAGACGCGGGGCCCGGGCCCATATGAGGATCACCGCGAGCACAAGCACGAGCCCCGCGACGAGTCGGACGCCAGGCACCCGCCTCCGTAGAAACCGAACTCGATCCGGAACGGAACTCACGTCGGCGCGATCGGGCATCGCCGGCCAGGGCCCGACTCGATCGAGCAGATACGTGCCGACTGTGAGGAGGAATGCCACGCCGAGCGGCCACAGACGCACCCCGGCGCCGGCGAGCACCATGAACTGCAACACGCACCCCACGGCGAACAGGCCAGCCCAGACCGCCAGATGACCCGCCGCCCGTGAGGCGTCTCGCACTGTGCCGGCCCGCTGCATCGCGTACCGAGGATAGGCCGACTGCGATACCATGCACACTTGAGCACCGAGGCCGCGAGTTACCGATCACCGCTCTCGACGCGGTATGCCTCCCCCGCCATGCAGGCAATCTGGTCCGACGGGCGCAGGTTCCGCACATGGAGGCGGCTGTGGCTGGCGCTGGCCCAATCGGAACAGGCCCTCGGCTTGGACATCACCAACGCGCAGCTCGACGCCATGCGCGCCCACTTGGACGACATCGACCTGGACGCTGCCCGGGCGTACGAGCGCAAGCTGCGACATGACGTCATGGCCCACGTGCATGCATGGGGCGATGTCATCCCAGAGGCTCGCGGCATCATCCACCTGGGCGCCACCAGCCAGTTCGTCAATTGCAATACCGAACTGATCATCATGCGGGAGGCGCTTGAGCTGATCGCCGCCAAGACGGCCGGCGTCATTCTTGCCCTGTGCGAATTCGCGGACGCGTGGAAGTCGTTGCCCACACTTGGGGCAACCCACTATCAACCCGCCCAGCCCGTGACGGTCGGCCGCAGAGCCGCGACGTGGGCGCAGGATCTGTGGCTGGGTCTGGAGGATCTGGAGCACCGCCTCGAGACGCTTCGGTTTCGTGGCGTGCGGGGCGCGACGGGTTCCCAGGCATCGTTCATGGCGTTGTTTGACGGGGACGCCGACAAGGTGGATCAACTGGATCGCATGGTCACAGAGCGGATGGGCTGGCACCCGGACGCCCGATTCCCGGTGACCGGGCAGACGTACCCGCGTGTCGTCGATACACAGATTCTCTCCGCGCTCGCGACGATCGCGGCCGCCGTGCACAAGTGCTGCACTGACATCCGACTGCTCGCCGGCGTGAAGGAACTGGAGGAGCCGTTTGAAAAGGATCAGATCGGATCGAGTGCCATGGCCTACAAACGCAACCCGATGCGGTGTGAGCGGGCGTGCGGCATGGCTCGGTTCGTCATGACCCTGGCCGGTGCGCCCATGCAGACGGCCTCCGTGCAGTGGCTGGAACGAACGCTCGACGACTCCTCGAATCGACGGCTTGTACTTCCTGAAGCCTTTCTTGCCCTGGACGGCACGCTGGACGTTCTTCGCAACGTCGCTGACGGGCTGATCGTGCGGCCAGCGATCGTCGAGGCGCGGCTGCGAGCCGAACTGCCGTTCATGGCGACCGAGGACATCATGATGGAGGCGGTCAAGCGGGGCGTGGACCGGCAGGAGGCCCACGAAGCGGTCCGACAGCATGCGGTGGCTGCAGCTGAGGTCGTCAAGTCGGGCGGCGAGAACGACCTGCTGGCCCGGCTCGCTGGCGACCCACACTTCGAGGGCATCGATCTCGAAGATGTCCTGGACCCAAGCCGGTACGTCGGAACCTGCCCGGAGCAGGTCCAGCAGTTCACGGCAGGGGTCGGGCAACGCGTTCGCGAGCGGTGGGGACGCCTCGTACGGGCCGCGATCGACCCAGGAATCTGACCCAAGTTCCCGAACATACCCCGAACAAACAGGCCCAATGGGCCACTGCATGGCCAAAACCGAGGGAATCTGAGGGGGATGACCGATACTGTCGCCAGTGAATGGGTCCAAGCCCCCCGGCGTACGGGTTGGGCTTCGCGAATCCAAAGGGGCAAGGCGGAGGACGTCATGTCGATGCAGTCGTACGAAAACCTGAAGAATCTCATCGAGGCCACGGCCGACGATGTCGCAAAGTGCGCCGGTGGCAACAAGGCCGCCGGAACGCGGGTCCGAAAGGCCATGCAGGACATCAAGAACGCCGCGCAGGAGGTCCGCAAGGAAGTCCTGTCCATGCGAGACGACTGACCCAACGGGTACATCGCGCTCAACCCAACCACCGGCCCCCGACACCACTCGGGCGCCGGTGGTTGTGTGACCCCGGGGCCCCTCACACGCCGCCGGCCTGACGATGCTTGTATCGTGTCCGACGCGATGGCAGACCCACTCTTCGACATTTCCGGGCACGACCTGTCCCATGTCCACGTACCTCCGGACCGGCTCGACGCCTTGCTGCCCCAATCGGGTGACATGCGTCAATTGGACCGGGTCGTCTGGATCGACCCTGAGGCCAAGCACGCCATCGGCGTCAAAACGCTTCGTGATGACGAGTTCTGGGTTCAGGGCCACATTCCGGGCCGGCCACTGCTCCCCGGCGTCATGATGATCGAAGCCGCGGCACAACTCAGCAGCGTGCTGTACAAGTACCGGCTGGAAGCGGACAACCTTACGCTGGACGGGTTTCTTGGATTCACCCGCGTGGACAACGGGGTGTTCCGAGGCAGCGCCGAGCCTGGCGACACGCTGGTGCTGCTCGCTGTCGAGAAGAAGTTTCAGCGGCGGCGATTCGCCTGCCAGGCCCAGGGGCTCAAGAACGGGCGCGTGATCTTTGAGGTCGAATGCACCGGCATGCGAATCTGATCGAGCTCACCAGGTCTGCATCAAGCCCGAACCGAACACCATGCCGGATGGCCGCACAGGCCGGCGGGGCTGACAACACTCGATGAAGATCGCCGGGCTGCACCCCCATGCGCCCCAACCATAGCCGTAGCCACCCCACCCGTAGCCACCCCACCCGTACCCGTCCCACCCATACCCGCCCCCGGCCTGGGACGAGGAGGACACCGGCAGCAGAATGAGGTTGCGGGCCCGATCCATCGCCGGCTCTCCGGCGGCGAATCGCTGCAGTGGCGTCACGGTCCTGGCGTTCGAGATCACGGGTGCAGCGGGCGGCGGCGGCATGTGCAGCACGACACCGCCGAATGCTTCCAGCGTCAACGCCAGGGCCGCCAGCATGAGGGAACACCGCATCACGCCCCTATGCTACGCGTTCTCGACCTCGACGCAAGGATGTGCCATGCTCGACGCCCCATTGCAGTTCCATCCCATTCTGGTCCCCAAAGTCTGGGGGGGGCGTCGGCTGGAGACGCTCGGAAAGGCACTTCCCGAAGGCGAGGCGGTCGGCGAATCCTGGGAGGTTGCAGACCTCCCAGGGGACGGGCCGACGAGCGTCATCGCGTCAGGCCCACTCGAAGGACGCACGCTTCGATCCCTGGTGGAGCGTCATCAGGACGAACTGATGGGAAACGCGTCGCTCAGCGGCGAAGACCGCTTTCCACTGCTCATCAAGTACCTCGATGCCTGCGACAACCTCTCGGTGCAGGTACACCCCGATGAAGCGTGGGCAGCGACGCATTCAGACGCCTTCCTCAAGAGTGAAGCATGGGTCGTCATGGACGCGCTCCCCGGGAGTCGCATCTGGGCCGGCGTCAAGCCGGGAACGACCGCGGCGTCGATGCAGAACCTGTTGGACGCTGAGAGGCTGACCGAGTGCCTTCAGTGGCGAGAAGCCCATGTCGGCAGTTGCCACACCTTGCCCAGCGGCACCTGCCACGCGCTCGGGACCGGCGTGCTGGTCGCCGAAGTGCAGACAACCAGCGATACGACGTTTCGGCTGTGGGACTGGGGGCGAACCGGCCGCACCATGCACGTCGCCGAATCGCTTGCATGCATCGACTTCGAGACGCCACCACCCGATGAAGTTCAACCCGCAGCCGTCACGCAGGGGCTGGCCGAGACCCGCCTGGCCGACACGCCATGGTTCCAGATGCGGCGTGTGGATTCGGCGGAGCCAACCAACTGGCGGTCCGATCTGCATTCGGCACCGATGGTTCTCATGTGCCTCGCGGGAACAGCGCACGCAACCGGGCCGGGCGGCTCCTCCAGGCTTCGCCCAGGCAGCACGGTGCTGCTCCCCGCGGCGATGGAGCAGGCGTCGGTTGAGATGGGCGAGAACGCGTCACTGCTCGTCGCGCAGCCATGCGTAGCGTGATCAGCGGTCGCAGGGCCCCCACGCGCCGATGACGGCGAGCATGTCGTTGACATCGGTCAATCCATCGCCCGTGACATCCGCATCTGGCGTCCCCCAGGCCGAGATGACGATCAGCAGGTCGTCTACGTCAATCAGCCCATCGGCGTTGAAGTCGTACCGGCACAGCCCGCAGGGGCCCCAACTGCTCATCAGGTAGAGGAGATCTCCGACATCGACGACACCGTTTGGCAGCAGGTCCTGCTCGCAATTGACCGAGTGAATGGCCAACCCGAGTGGATCGCGCCCGAGCATCGCATCGCCCACCGCAATGCCCGCGCCGACGAGCCCGGCCTCCTTGAAGCGTCCACCTTCCGACGGGGCGGCCGCCACGTGCACCGCGGCCATCGCCGCATCGCTCGTTGCCACGCTGTCGATCCCGTTCGCGACGGTCATGGACCAGTCGCCGTCCATCGGCGAAATCGCAGCAACCAGCGGAAGGTCGGGGGCGCTCACCGACGCCCGGATGGCAGCCGCCATCCCGGAGAGGTTGTCGGCATACGCCTCTGCGTCGGCCTGCTCCGTCGCGTCGGTCTGCCCATGCACAAAGACGACACCGACGAGCCGCGCCTCGTGTCCGGCCTGCACCAGTTCGTCCGTCCAGAGGGCAACCCGGTCAAGCATGACCTGAAGCGATCCCTCCCCGCACGGGTTCGGTTGCCAGTCGCATGCCATCGTCGCGCCCGTTACGGCAAAGCGCATGATTCCAAACGTACGTTCGGGATGGTGAACAGCCAGCGTGTGGGCCAGACTCATCTCGATGCCGAAATCGACCCCTTGGGGAGCCGCCTGCACCCACTCGGTGACATCGTCCTCGCCGTCTATGGCGCTTCGCAGAAGCACGGTCGGCTGGGGCATGATTGATTCGGTCAACTGCGGAAACACGGCAAACGTCTGCCCGATCGGCGCGACGTTGCCATCTCCTGCAAGCAGGATGAGATCGACCGTCTCGGCCCGCGCGGTGCCTTGCAGGAGCATGGCGATCAGCATGACCCACGTGCGCCTCATGGACCGCACGGCCCCCACGCAGAGAGCAACTGCAGAATGTCCGCCACGCCCAGATCCTCGTCGCCGTTGAAATCGCCCCAACAGTCGGGCGCTTCCTCGGTGGTGTCCAGGCATCCGAGCGCGAGAAACGAATCGGCAGCACGAATACCGGCATAGACCATGCTGTCGGCAGCGAGGTGGATGTCATCGTCGCGCAGCAGCAGGTCGCTCACACCCACGCTGTCGACCCAAGGATCTTCGATGGCCAGGGTGCGCATGGCGGCGCGAACTGCCGGGTTGAACTCATAATCGACGGCCCTCGGGTGGACTCGAACGGCGACAAAGGGCAACTCCGGACGGTGCAGGTCAATACGCAGCGTCTCGACCAGATCCCTGAGGTTGTCGTAATACGCTTCAGAGGACCACCCCGCGCGAGAATCCGCCTCTCCCTGGACCCACACGAACCCTGCAAGCCTGCATTCGATGCCTGAGGTCTCAAGGTCTTCAATCCAGTAGAGCGTGATGTTCTTCAACATCTGGTACAGGTAATAGCCACACCCGTCCGGATGCCAGGCGCAGCCGAGGTTCGTTCCATTCTGCGCCATCTTGATCACGGCGATCTGATGCCCTGGCCGCGCCTCCACCAGCCGATGGGCAAAGGCCATCTCAGGGCCAAAGTGCGTCCCCCTCGGCTTCAGGTGCGCCGCCCACTCGTCTTCGCCGTGCTCGCTCCCATTCAACCACTGGCGGAACGGAACATCGGGCAGTTCCTCAACCCATGGCTGCAGGAGCGGATCGACATCGTCCAGCGACGCTCCCCCCACCATATTGGACTGCCCAGCCATGACGATGACGTGCACCACGTCCTTGACATCTCCGGCGGCCGCCTGAGCGCACACCGCAGCCGCAACCGCAGCCGATCCCATCCATTCAGTCATCTGTCCAAGCATGGCGTTCACCCCCACCACGCGGGAGTTCTCCAGCCTACCCCCCTCATGCCCCAACGCAAGCCATCATCCGGGCCACGAGGCCAGATTCACTCCCGCACAGGCCTCGAGCAGCAGGTCAGCAATACCTGCAGCCCCCAGAACACACGCCACGACGCCATTGAGGGTGAAGAAGGTCAGGGCCATTCTGGAGGTCCCCCATCGGCGAACGGTGGCATGTTCGACGGCCAGCAGCGTGGCCACCGCGAGCACGCCCATCAGGAACACCGGGCCAAACCGCGGATCGATCCACCACACCATCAGAAGCAGCAGCACCGCGGCCACGTGCAGCGCCCGACTCACACCCACGGCACCCGCGCCGCCAAGCCTCGACGGCATGGAGTGCAGTCCTTCGGCCCGATCGACATCGACATCCTGCAGCGCATAGATCATGTCAAACCCCGCAACCCAACAGAGGACCATTCCGGCGAGCAGCCACACACTGGGAACCTCAACGATCGCCGCCGGGTCCACGGCAACGGCCGCCGCAGGAACGCTGATCGCCAACGAAGCCCCGAGCCAGACGTGGCACCACGACGTGAAGCGTTTGAACAACCCGTACACGCATATCCATGCAAGCACAGGAAGCGACAGGATCACCGGCCATGGGTTTGCAAACGCCCACAGAAAGCCCGCCGCGATCAGCACAAACACGAGGGCCGAGGCTGCCAGGCTCCACGCGTAGACGGCAGTCGATGCCGCGCCCGTCGCCAGTGGGCGTGATGCGGTGCGGGGGTTTCTCGCGTCGATACGACGGTCGAGCAGCCGATTCGAGAGCATGGCTGCAGTCCGGGCCGTGACCATGGCGGCCACGAGGAGTGCGACGATCCAGATGAGATGCTGGCGCGGTACCGGATGCAGGCCGCTCGCCTCAGGAGGCCAGGCGGCCATGGCCCCGCCAAGCAGTGCGAACGGCATGGCGAACACGCTGTGGGCGATCTTGATGTCGGCCAGCATGGCGACAGGTGCGGTCCGACGTGACATGGCCCGAGTGATCACGCGGAGATTCTAGATCACCGCCGCTGCTGGCCCGAGGGCATGGCGTGCCCGCCACGGCTCGGACGGGATCGGTGCGGTCGACCTGGCCCCGAAGTCCGGGTCGGCGCGAAGACACATCGTGCCCCGCCGCCCAAGAGATCCCGCGCGTCGTCCACCCTGGTCGTGTCGTTGACGCCCAGGCCGAGACGGCTGCGGT
>CAZSSV010000050.1:0-11995 GCA_964609425.1 uncultured Isosphaeraceae bacterium
CGCCATCGCGTCGATGCCCTCCGCCACGCCCGCGAACTGTGGATCGACCTGCACCGCGCGAATGCAAATGGGCAGGATGAGGGTCACGAGCATGAGCACGCGAAAACGCCACCCTGCCAGAATGTTGGCCATCTTGGCTTCGTGCGCAGTCACAGCCGAAGCGTTGTAGCCGCTGGTGCCCTGCCAACTGAGCATGCCGTAGAAGAGCACGATCACGGCAATCACCCAGTACCAGGCGTCGAATCGCTGCTCACCCCCGAGGTCGAACGGATTGGTGAGCGACGTGCCCTCCGGCATGGCGCCGAAGGCGAGCTCGATGCTGCTCCACGGCACGAGCCACAGGAGGTACGCCATGACGGCGAGGAAGACCCAGTTCGCGAACGTCCCCTGAATCCAATCGGTCACGATGACGGCAATCTGGCCGCCCATGAAGACAAAGAAGAGCGCCGTGCCCAACAACATCGCCATGAGTGAAGCAAACACGCTCACTTCGACGCCGAGGATTGTCCACACGTCCGGAAGATCGAGCAGCACCATAAAGAAACGCGACGCCACCGCCGGAAAGATGCCGTAGTTGAGCAGCCCCGAGAGGAACGCCACCAGCCCGGCAAACACGCGGAATCTGCGGCTGTAGCGAATCTCAAAGAACTGCGCCATCGTCATCGCACGCGTCTGTCGATAGCGGTACACCACCCAGCCGGAGAGGGCCAGGATGATCATCGCCGGGCCTTCCATCCAGCCCCAGAACACGGAGGTGAAGCCCACGTCGTAGTACTGCTGCCAGAACCAGACGAGCGAAATCACCCCCACCTGCGCCATGCCATAGGCGACCGTAATCAGGTATCTGCCAGCACAACGGTTGGCCGCGAGAAAGCCTGACACGCTGCGGGCATGCCGACGCGTCCGCGCCGCCGCGACGAGCAAGACGGCAGGAAGCGCCGCAAGAATCACCCAGTCCAGTCCACTCACGCGCCGAGCTCGACGCGAATCGTGACAATCTCAAAGGGACGCAGCCCCACTCGGATTGCCCGCTCGTCGATGATCAGTGCGTCCGATTCGACAGGACGCTCCAGACTGTCGCACCGCTCAACGTGACGGCAGGCGTCCGCCATGCGAACAATCGCTGTCCCGTGCCCGCCGTGCTTCTCAACAAGCCTGATGATGCGAGCCGAACCGTCCTCGGACTGCTTGACAGCCGCAACTTCTACCGCGATTGGTCCAATCGTTTCGAGCGAGAAGGGCGCGGCCCGTTGCCCGGTTCCCTCGATGAGCGCACGGGTCAGTGCCTCGGCTTCGGCGTCCACACAGGCTGCCCGCCAGTCGCCGGCGTGCGGCATCAGCGCCCACCTCAGACGGTGCACGCCGCGATCCGCCTCGGGATCTGGAAAGACGCTTGACCGCAGAAGCGTAAGCCCGAGCATGCCGTGCTCGATGCTGCGGCCATAGATGGCTCGGTCAAGAACTGCCAACCCTCGACCGGGCTCCGAGAGATCCATCCAGCGATGGCCGGGAACCTCGAACTGTGCCCGTTGCCAGGACGTGTTTCGGTGTGTCGGTCGCTGCAGGCATCCAAACTGAATGCCGCACGTTGCTGCGCGCGCACGAATGCTGGTGGGGAACTCCACACGCAGCACGCGGCGGTCCTCACGCCATTCAACGTCGGCCTGAACATCCACCCGCCGTGCTCCGGCGTCGAGGGTGTACCGAATGACGGCGCTGCTCGCTTGGCCGATGTCTCTCCGCACTTCTACGACCGATCGCATGGGGCCCTCTTCGAGCACCTCGACGCTACTGGGACGCGGAAGCGCCACTGGGTGGTCGCGATAGTCGTGATCGAGATTCCAGGCATCCCACTGGCGAGGATGATCTTCGTAGAGCCGAAACTCGCCAAGTCGCATCTTCCACCCCGACTCGTTGGTAGCCACATCAAGTGGAGAGTCGGCGCACCGAAGGGCCTTGACACACCCACAGCCACCAACCCGAAACGACACCAGACCATTCTCGAGGGTCATGCCGTCACGGGTCACCCGCTCGACCGATGCAGGAAGCCGGGGCGTGGCGATGCTCGCGGACAGTGGCGGCACGCCGTCGGCCCAGTGCAAGCCCCCCTCCAGCGCCACCACACCGCTCCGCGGCGTGGAAGCGGGATTGAACACCGCTTCGCCGCTTCCAAGCCCCGACGCAACAAGGCTGTCCACTGCGGACTGCGCTTCGGCGAACGCCACGCGCGCCTCCGCGTAGACCGCTCCAATCGATGAACCTGGAAGGATGTCGTGAAACTGGTGCAGCAGTGCTGTACTCCAGCACGCGTCCAGAGTCGATGCGACGTCCGGCTGACTCGGCCCGACCAACTCGGCCACACGGAGGGACTCCTCCAACTGCAGATTCGCCCGCTTGAGCCATGCCTGCGACGTGTAGATGCCGCGGTGTCCCTCCATGTACAACTCACCGTCCCACACGGGGAGCGACGGCACCCGGGACACCTCCTCGCAGAAGTCGTCCACCCGGCCGAACGCCGTCGCTGGGAGATCGGCGGCAGATGCCGATGCGATCACACGATCGATCTGCGTCTGCGTTGGACCGCCTCCGCCATCGCCGTAGCCAAATGGCTGCAGCCACATGGCAGGCGCACAATGATCCTTCTCGATCACGTTTCGCTCGGCGGCAACAAGATCACTCGGCGCGATCTCGGAGTTGTAGTTGTGGCCCGGTGTCATGTGGGACACCATGTCCGTTCCGTCGATACCGCGCCAGCGAAAGGTCACATGAGGAAACGCGTTGACCTCGTTCCAGGCGATCTTGTTCGTGATGAACGTGTCAAGTCCGCACGACTTGGCAATCTGAGGCAGCGAAGCGGGAAACCCGAACGTATCCGGAAGGTAGAGATACCGCTGGCGTGCGGCTTCACCGAACCGCGACGCCCACCAGAACGTGCCCTTCAGGACCTGCCGAATGAGAGACTCGCCCGAGGGAATCAGACAGTCGGGTTCCACCCACATACCGCCTCCGGCTTCCCACCTTCCTTCCTGAACTCTTGCTGCGATCTGCGAGAAAAGTGCCGGATCGCTCGCTTCCATCCAGGCGTAGTGCTGCGCTTGACTGCACAGAAACCGAAACGTCTCGTTTGATTCCATGAGCCGAAGCATGGTCGCGAATGTCCGGGCGCACTTGCGTCGGGTTTCATCCAGAGTCCAGAGCCACGCCGTGTCGATGTGCGCGTGACCGACCGCCGTGCAGGCGGTTCCGGAAGGCGAACCGTCCGCAATGGCCTCGTCCAAAATCTCCATCAGTTTCGCCGCCCCAGCGCGAGGATCTGACACGCTGATCGCGGCCGTGGCATGGTGCAGGGCTGTCGCCATCCGCTGCGCTCCGCCGCTGTCCGGCGGCAAGGCGGCGAGCACACGTCTGGCATGGTCGAATCGGCTGACGGCCTTCCGCATGGTGGCGTCAACACGTACGAACTCCGCGAACTCCAGCCGACCCGGTGTCTGCTCACGCCAGCGAGCCTGAACTTCCTGTTCGTCCCACCAGAACGTGCTGACACCCAGGGGGAGATTGCAGGCCGCCTCGACCAACATGCTGCCGGCGGCGGCATCGGCTGGAAGCATGACGAGTGTGTGGTTCGCGTCCAGGCCGTGGTACGGAAGACCGTCGAGGCGAAGAAGCGCCTCGGTTCCGCTGGAGAACCGGACCGCAGGCGCCCCGTCTCCCGCGGGCATCTCTCCTCGCAGTTTGAACCACGCCGTCGACCAGACCGGCCCCCACCGCCACCCCAATGAAACGTCGCGGTACGTCTCGGCCGCTGCCCGCGCGGCCTCAACACGCTCCGCCGTCTGCCAGACCGACACGCCGAGCGGCTCCGCGCAGGTGCAGACGGCCGGCGCCAGCACATCGCTCTGGAAGTTTTTGAATCGAACGTCGTCGAATGCGTGTCGGTGCACGCCGCCAAGGTAGCGTCTCCTAGCATGCAGCTCATGGCGGAGTTGCTCAGGGCCGATGGGGAAGACACGCTGGTTCGGCTCAAGGTCGTCCCCGGTGTACGGGACGAGGGCGTCGTCGGGCTGCTCGGGGATCGGCTCAAGGTCCGGGTGAGCGCACCCCCGGAGCGAGGACGGGCCAACAAGGCGGTTTGCTCGCTGCTCGCCGAGGCGACGGGGCACCACGTCGCCATTGAGTCCGGGCACGGAAGCCCGCTGAAGGTGGCCCGCATTGCCTCGGTGAGCCCTGACGCAGTCTCGTTATCGCTCGGTCTGTGCTGACGACCGAACAAGCGTCGCGATCCAGACAACACCCACCAGGCCCAGACACGCGGCTGCACCTGTTGCGGCCAGACCGATCTGGACGTGAATCGCTGGCCAGTCCGCCTTGGCCGAGAGCGGCACCGCCAACGTCAACAGCACCAGCACGCCGCTGAACGACAATCGACCCGCGAGACTCTGCATCGACAGATAGGTGGCCCGCAGGTGGGTTGGAACGGCCCCAGTGACCGCCGCATTGAGCGGTGGCGTCATGAGGGCACGTGGACACGACCGCAGAAGCAGCAACACCATCACCGGAACACTCACCCACATCCACATGAGTCCGATGAGCGCTGCCTGAAGCGCTGTCGCAAGGAAGAGTACGAAACAGAGGCTGGTGCGGTCTCGAAGCTTGATGCTGCGGGCACCGACCCAGCCGGCGATCCCGAACGTGACCGCAACGTGGACTCCGGCCACCGCAGGAACTGCCGCGACAGCCTTGCCGCCTTCCCCGAGCACCGTTTCGATGTAGGGCTGAAAGTACTCATAGGGAACATGATTCAGGACGATCATCATCGCGGCGTACAGAAACAGCAGCAGCAGCGCGCCACACTTCCACTGGGCTGCACATGCCCCGACTTGCCGAAGCAGATTGGCGCGAGATCGGCTCTCGGCGTGCGCGCTTGGCTCACGCATTGTGAAGACCACGGCGAGTAGTCCGATCGCGGCGAAGAACGACAGAAAGTAGGGCACCCGCAGGTCGATGAGCGCGGCGCCTCCCCCGACGAAGGCGGCCACGGCCGCGCCGTAGAATCGGCGACGCGATGCGCGGGCCTCCCGGGCAGCGAACTCCCGGTGCAGCCCGCACGCGAGCAATGCGTCATAGTGGAGCGCCGTGTCGGTGCCGCTGCGAAACGCCATCCCTCCTGCCCGGAGAACCAGCGCAGCGCCGAAGACATAGAACAGAGGCGACTCGATCGAGCCTCCCACGGCCAGGGATGGCCCCGCACACATGAGCCCGTGGCTCAACGCCGACAGGAACCCACCGATCAACATGGTGGGACGCCGCCCCAGCCGGTCGCTGAACCATCCGCTGGGCACCTCGATGACGACGACACTGAAGAAGTAGGCGGCCTCGAGGAGCAAGACTGCGTCAAGCGGCAGGTACGCCGCGAGGTAGAGGAAGAACACTGGAACCCAGAACGACGCTTCGGCCAGGGTCGCGTACCACTGGTACAGATCGGCCGTTCGGCGATTGGCGTCGGTGGGCATGGGGGCAGACGATACCGGGCACGGTCGCGTCACTCAGGAGCCGCGGGCGAGCGTATCCGAGGCGGGCGACGCCTCCGGCAAGGCCCGCAGGCCGGCCGCGCCCCGCGGCGGTGGCCGCCAGTCCAGGTCGCTTGGCGCTGCCCACGACCGCCGCGATTGGCCTGGTGAGCGCCGACCAGCGCCTTGTTGCGACGTGGCCGCCGCCCGGCCATGATGACACCATGACCCCCACCATTCGCGCCGCCGCCCGAGATGACGTTCCCGAGATGCTCGACATTTCAAACGAAAACGCCGCGACGAGCCACGCCAACTTCGCCATCGAACCGGAGCGCCTCGAAGACTGGATGGCCGACTGGGATGCCTGGGCGGACCGCTTCCCGGCCTTTGTCGTCGTCGCTGACGGTCGAGTTGTGGGGTTCTCACGCGCCTCACCCTGGAAGGGCCGGTGCGCCTACGCGTTCACCGCAACGACCGGCATTTACATGGCGCCTCCATTCCAGGGCCTCGGGCTGGCACGCCCCCTCTACGAAGCCCTGCTCACCGCCCTGGTCTCTGAGCGATTCCACACAGCCGTCGCCGGCATCGCCCTTCCAAATGACGCCAGCGTGGCCCTGCACGAGCGCTGCGGCTTCGAGTACGTCGGGACCTTCACGGAGAACGGCTTCAAGTTCGGCCGCTGGTGGGACGTCGCCTACTACCAACGCCTCCTACACCCCTGACCGCCGGTCACTTTATCTGCCTGACAACGCAGCACTTACTGTTCGAAAGATCCCTTAAACACTTGCCACACAGGCACTTCAACCGACCGGCGGTCCCATGCCCGAGAGGCGGGCAGGAGGCACGCTTCCCTCCCTCACGGGCCCGGGAAGGCCGATTGTGGCCCCAACAACCCCCGGACACTTTATGTTGTTGCGCCACAAGAGGTTACAAAACGGCAGTTTTCTAAGTGCTTGCGACACAGGCAGATAAAGTGACCGGCGGTCAGTGGGGCTGGTCGTGGAAGAGGGTCCGCCAGCCGCGGCGGCAGTCTTCGACCAGCAAGTACAGGGCCGGGACGAGCAGCAGGATGATGAACGTCGCAAAGAGCACGCCGAAGCCGATCGAGATCGCCATCGGTACCAGAAACCTGGCCTGCATGCTCGTCTCGAAGATCATCGGCGCCAGACCGAAGAAGGTCGTCACGCTCGTGAGCAGAATCGGGCGGAACCGTCTCATGCCAGCCGCGCACACTGCGTCGATGACAGGCTGATCCGGGTTCTTGTCCCTGTGCATGTTCGCCGTCACGACCAGCACCAACGAGTCGTTCACGACCACCCCGCTGAGCGCGATGATGCCAAACATGCTGATGATGCTCAGGCCGTAGCCAAGCATCACATGACCGATGATCGCCCCGATGATGCCAAATGGAATCGCCGCCATCACGACGAGTGGCTGCGTGTAGGACTTGAAGGGAATCGCCAGCAGCGCGAAAATCCCGAGCAAGGCGAGCAAGTATCCGACGCCGAGCTGCGAAAACGTGTCGGCCTGGTCGCGCTGTTCACCCTCGAACGACCAACTCAGACCCGGAAACTGCGCCCCCACCTCATCGGGCAGGCGGCGCTGAAGGTCGTCCACGATCTGATTCGCATTACCCATCGCCTCAATGACATCCGCCGTCACCGTCACAACCCGGCGTCCTTCTCGCCGTGAAATCGCGGTATAGGCCCGGCCCGTTTCAATCTGTACCGCCTCACTGAACGGCACCTCCCCGCCGCCGGGCGTCCGAAGCATGAGTTGCTCGATCGTGTCCAGCGTTCGACGCTCCTTCTCAGGCAATCGAACCATGACTCGAACCTCGTTGCGACCACGTTGCTGTCGAAGTGCCTCCGCGCCGTAGAAGGCGTGGCGCACTTGCCGGGCAACACTCGACGCCGTCAAACCGTACGCCTTGGCCTCGGGCGTCAACGAGAAGTCCAACTGCGACTTCCCCGTGGCGACCCCACTGTCGATGTTCGACGCCCCCTGGTACTCACCGAGCACCTGCGCCGTCGCCTGGGCCGCGAGATCCAGTTCATCACGATCTGGATGCGAGAGCTGCACTTCGATGGCGGACTCAGCCGGCCCGATTCTGGCATCCAGAACAAATGACTCAACAGCCGGTAGCGGGCCGACCGCCTCACGCCACCGTTCAGCGAACTCGGTACCCGTCACTTTGCTGCCAGGCTCAACCTGCAGCATCGCCGACACAACGGACGTCCCACCACCAATTCCGTCACCACCATGTGGACCAAAGGCGCTGAGTGCCGCGCCAATCGTGGACATGTGTCCATCCACGTGCGAGCCCGGCCCAAGACCCCCGATCACATCGTCGGCAGCGTCGGTCAGCGCTTTCCGCACGCGCTCCGCTTCCGCGAGAGGCACACCCACAGGAAGTCTGACCCGTGCCGTGACCACCCCTGCATCGATGTCGGGGAGGAACGTGAAAGGAATGTGACCCCCACCGATGTATCCGACCGACACCGCCAAAAGGGCCAGACCGATGGAGATGGTTACGAAACGGTGGTGTGCTGCCGCATGTACAACCGGCCTATAGATGCGATGTATGTGCCACTGCAATCCTCGGCCGAACAGGCGTGAAGGCGCCGACACGACCCGCCAGAACACGGTGTCGGCGCCCTCATGTGAGAGGTGCGCCGGTAGCACGAAGAGCGACTCGATCAGGGACACGAAGAAAACCGCGATCGTCACGGCGGGGATCTGCATGAACAGCTTGCCCTCGCCACCCGGAACGAAGAACATCGGCAGGAATGCGACCATGTTCGTGGTGACGGCGAAGAACACCGGGCCCGCAATCTCGCGAGCACCGAAGATTGCTGCGTCCAGCGTGCTCATTCCTTCCTGCCGCTTCTCATAGATATTTTCGCCGACGACTACCGCGTCATCCACGATGATTCCGAGCGTCACAAGAAACGCGAACAGCGAAATCATGTTGATGGACGCGCCGCTCAGCGGAAGGAAGAGAAACGCACCGAGGATCGAGATAGGGATTCCGAGCATGACCCAGAATGCCAGCCGAGGCTCAAGGAAGAGCCCAAGCAGGAGCAACACCAATGCCAGCCCAACGAAGGCATTGCGTAACAACAGGTCGATGCGCTCCTGATACACCTCCGAGTCGTCATTCGTAACGGTGACTTCCATCCCGGGCGGCAATTGGCGCTCATACTCACTCAGCCACGCACGGGTCGTTTCCGAAACGGTGATCGGCGTCTCGTCACCGACACGAAAGACTTCGATCAACGCGGCGGGCTTCCCATTGACCCACGCAGCGAGATCGATGTCGCTGAAGTCTTCTCGAACATCAGCAATGTCACCGAGCATCACGGTCGTTCCGTCGGCGCGGCTGATCAGCGGCAGCGATGCAAACTCGCTTGCGAAGTCTCGACGCTCCGTCGTCCGCAGCAGAACTTCGCCGCCCTCTGTACGAATCGAACCCGCCGGCAGCTCGGTTGCCCCCTGACGCAAGGCCGATGCAACCCCTTCCAACGTCAATCCGTATGCGCGCAGCTGCTCGTCAGGAATCTCGACCGCAACCTCCAGAGGCCGGACGAACTTGAGTTCGACTTGGGTGATTCCAGGCTCCGCAATCAATGCATCGCGAATCTGCTCTGCTCGGTTCCTGAGAACTCGCTCGCTGAAATCACCTGAAATGGCCAGTGACACCACTCGGTTCTTGGTCGAAATCAGTTGGACCCGCGGGCGCTCGGCCTCCTCGGGGAAGGACACGATCGAGTCAACGGCGGTCTGCACATCCTGCTGCGCTCGACCGAGATCGGTCCCGAGCAGCAGTTCCACGGCGACCGACCCGAAGCCCTCACCGGAAGTGCTCGTCACCCGTTTGACGCCGTCCAATCCGTTCACGGCGTCTTCGACGGCAAGCACGATGCCCTGCTCGACTTCTTCAGGGCTCGCACCGGGATAGGGCACCGACACCACCACCATGTCGATGGTGAACTCAGGGAAGACCTCTTGCTTGACGCGTCCACCAAGCACCAGCCCCCCAACGATGAAGGCCAGCATCAGCAGGTTGGCCGCCACGGGGTTCTTCGCCATCCACGCGATGGCACCGGTTCGGTTGCTGGGCAGTTCTCTCGGGCTGCTCACCTGTCAGCCTCACGCTTCACCCGCATGCCCGGCGCCGCAGCCGGAATCGGGCTGCTGACAATCTGCTCGCCCTCCTCAAGGTGCAGGTACGCCAAAACCGAATCCGCGTCGCCTCCAATCACATCGAGATCACGAAACGCAAGACGGCCATCTGCCCCCGCCACCCACACC
This sequence comes from uncultured Isosphaeraceae bacterium, assembly GCA_964609425.1. Taxonomy (GTDB): domain Bacteria; phylum Planctomycetota; class Phycisphaerae; order Phycisphaerales; family SM1A02; genus UBA12567. The sequence continues at coordinate 9,822 of CAZSSV010000050.1, forward strand.
TGATCACCCTCCCTGACGACTCCTCGCGGCACACGCCGCACCCCGCTCACGTGCGGTCCCTCCACGGTGACCTGCACGTATGAACCGAGCAAGAGAGGCAGCGACCGGTCCGCCGACTGCTCAAGTGGCTTGGGGACGCTCACCAGCACCCGCGCGAGCCGGCCGACGCCGTCCACACTTCCAGTGAGACCGGCCACCACGCCGTTGTAGGTCACACCAGTTCCTCCGCCGGTCGCCAGCATCACGGTTGCGGGCATCGACCGGCCGCGACGCATGTCGAGCGACGAAACATCATCGAGCGGCACACCGATCTCAACCCAGTACTCATCCGTTCCAACAAGTGATGCCAGGATGGTCGCAGCGGAGACGATTTGGCCGACCTCAGCCGACTCGCTCCGCACCATCGCATTGAATGGCACCGTGATGTTGGTGCGGTCGAGCGAGAGCCGTGCCTGCTCCACACGGCTCTCAGCTGATTCGACCGCGGCCTGCTTCTCAGCCAGGTGCGGTTCTCGAAGTGCCATTCGGCTGCCCTCTCCCGCGCCATCGAGTTGGTCTCCCAGAACCTCCCAGTCGCGCTGAGCCACCCGGCCGCGACCTTCCTCCACTTCAAGATTGAATCGCGCCGTCTCCAGGCCGGACTCGGCCTGCCGCAACGCGTACTCGTAATCTCGCCTGTCGATCCGCGCCGCCATGTCGCCGGCTTGAAAGACGCCTCCCGGAACAAACGCTTCCGAAACTTCTACCAGGCGGCCGCCAACCTCGGGATGAAGTGACAGTTCTCGTGCTGCCCTCACCGTTCCCCACGCAACTACGTCCATCGACGTGTCGATGGTCGGTACTTCGATGACGCGAACCACCGTCGGGAGCTCCTCCGCAGCAACAACCTGGGCGACCGGTGTTGTGCTGAACAGGCTCCATCCGGCCCACAGCCCCACCGCCAGAATGAGGGGGGGCAGGACCAGACGGGCAAACAGGGCAACGGGCCGGAGTGTCTTGCGTACTGGACTCATGCGTCTTCCTCCACTTCGATCTCTTCATTGACGTCCGCTTCGAGCGCCGCATCCATCTCGGGTGGCACCAGCCCCGACATCCAGGCGCCGCCGAGCGCGCGATAGAGGATGGACCGGTACGACAGAAGTTGCCTGTGGGCAGTCACCTGCTGCCGCTGCAGCGACTGCTGGGTCTGCACGGCCGTGATGACGTCCAGATACTCGGCGACACCATCGGCGTAGCTGGTGGTGGCGGCCTGCAGTTGCTTCTCCGCAAGATCGAGTTGCATTGCGATTTCCGCCAGCAGGTCAAGCTGATGGCGCTCGCGATCGAGGGCGTCTTCCACCTCGCGTAGCGCCGTCAAGAAGGCCTGCGAGAACGCATCGATCCGCTCCTGCACGATGGCACGCCGCCGGACCACCTCGGCGCCTCGCCGATCATTGTCGAACAACGGCTGGAACAGCGAGCCGCCAAGGCTGCTCACGCCACTGGTGAACGGATCGGAAAATGAGTTTGAGTTGAAGTCGTAGCCCAGAGAGAGCGAGACGGCTGGAAGCATGTCGGCCACGGCCGCCGCGACCTCACGGTCAGCCGCCGCGAGGCGGTCCCGAGCCGCTCGCAGATCTGGCCGTGCGTCGATCAGATCGGCCGGTGTTCCCAAGACGGGAAGCGGCGGCAGCGCCGGAAGCGATGCCGCCACGAGCGTCGCGGATGACACTTCCGGAACCGTCCCCTCAAGAACGGCCAGCGCGTTGAGCCCCGTTTCGAACGCGGCCCGCGCAGGCGGCAACTGAGCGCGGACGCCCTCAAGCTGCTGCCGCTGTTGATACACCTGCAGCGCGTTGGCCAAGCCGTTTGCGTACCGGTACTCGATGATTTCCAGCAACTTCTCACTCAGCGCCACCTGGGCATCAATGACGGCGATGAGCTCGGCCTGCTCACGAATGGTGAACCACGTGTCGGTCACGGTGCCGCTGAGCATCAGGGCCGTGTGCTCGACATCCTGCCTGCTCGCTGCGGCGGCAAGCAGCGACGCCTCGGCGCGATTGGCAATGCGCCGCCAAAGATCAAGCTCCCATGAAAGGCCGAACCCGACGATCCAACTGCTTGCGTAGGAGATGCCCCCGGCGTCACTCCTGCTCCGCGATGCGCTGCTTGTGAGGTTCACCTCGGGCAGGAGC
>CAZSSV010000050.1:12005-12438 GCA_964609425.1 uncultured Isosphaeraceae bacterium
GAAAGAAGTTGGCACGGTAGCGGAACTCTCCCACCTCAATGGCCAGATCGACATGGGCGTCCAGCGCTGCGTCTCCAAACGCCGTCCACCATCGAGCCGGCGGTTGCTCGCTGCCGCCGGTGGCGGTGAAGGCGTCGGGTGCCGGAACCGCCGGCATGGACCGGGTTGGAATCTCGGTGGGGTTACAGCCGCCGAGTGCCACGCACACCACGGCGAGCATCGGCAGGGCGATGCGCGACCTTCGGGGCCCCCTGGCATGCGACATGTGCATGATGGACGTCCTCACAGTTCGGACTCCACACGCGGGCTCTTCAGTGTGCGGACCGCCCACCTGGCAATGTGCGCGGCAATCTCATCCGCGTCGTCGCTGGTGAAGTGCGGCGGATCAAGCCGTTGAAGCATCGCTCGACCCGTATGAAAGACGAGACACTGC
>CAZSSV010000051.1:0-12370 GCA_964609425.1 uncultured Isosphaeraceae bacterium
GTGAAGTCACTGCCGCGCATGAACCGACCGGAGAGATAGGACCCGTCATCCTGCCTTTCAAGCTGCACGACAAAGGGGAGATTCGTGTACTGCTTGGTGTATTCGAAGAAGTACGGCGCCCGCCGGTCAACGTGGAACTCCTGCAGAATGACGTGGATGCACGACATGATGAACGCCGCGTCCGTGCCGGGGTTGAGTGGAACCCAGAGGTCGGCAAACTTGGTCATGTCCGAGTAGTTCGGCGCCAGATTGACGATCTTTCCGCCGTTGTACTTGTGTTCCGACGCAAAGTGCGCGTCCGGCGTCCGCGTCATCGGAAGGTTGGATCCCATCACAATCCAGTAGGTGCTCTGATACCAGTCTGCCGACTCCCCGACGTCGGTCTGGTCGCCCCACATCATGGGCATGATGTGTGGCAGGTCGTGGTACCACTCATAGAAACTCAGCATGGTGCCGCCGAGCAGATTGCACAGGCGGTGACCACCGAGGAAACTCACCATGCTCATGGCCGGAATGGGCGAGAAGGAAGCGAGGTGATCGGGCCCGTAGGTCTTGGTCGTGTAGATGATCGCAGCCGCCCAGATCTCCGTGGCCGTATCCCAACTGCTCCGCCGCCACCCCGCCTTCCCTCGCGCGCCCCGATACGTCGACTTTCGGTCTGAGTCCTCGACGATGGCCGCCCACGCTTCCACCGGGTCCTTGCCTGAGGCCCGCTCCTGCTCGTAGTACTCCAGAAGCACACCCCGGATGTACGGGTACTTCGGACGCACCGGGCTGTATGGGTACCACGAGGCCGAAATGCCCCGCTGGCAACCACGTGGTTCGTAACTTGGCGTGTCGTCGCGAATCTGCGGCCAGTCGGTCTTCTGCAGTTCCCAGCAGATCAGTCCATTCTTGACGAAGACCTCCCATGAGCAGGAACCCGAGCAGTTGACACTGTGACTCGTGCGAACCGTCCGGTCGTACGACCACCGTTCTCTGTAAAACTCCTCCCAGTCACGGGGCTCGTCGGCGACGCGGAACCATCGGGACCCCGCTGCTGTGCTGCCATTGGATCCAACACTCATGCCTCGGTCTCCTGTGAGCGCGGCTCAATGCCGCACCCGGTTCGGAAGGCTTCGATGAACGGGCGGAAGTCGCGGGCGGTGCCGTACACCGCAACGACCGACTCACGCCGGGTGTCGTACACGAGGTTCACGACAACGTTGCGGCCAATCGGGTGCTTCCGCTCGGGTCCGCCCGTCACCGGATCGTCGCTCATCGCCTGAATGGCGACGTACATCAGCTCGTCCGGATGCGCCTGCCACCAGATCTCGAAGTCCCATGCCTCGATCCGAACATGGGCTTCGCCAGACGCGCGGGTGGGATCTGACGGATCAATCTCCCACTGCGGAACGGCCGGCCAACCGGTCCAGTGCTCATCGGGCAGATCCATCTCGGGCGACGGAAGTGGCTCGGGACCGCCTTCACCGAACCCGGAGTCCGCAGCAATGCCGGCCTGCTGGAGACGAGCGGTGTTCGGGTCAAGCACCGGAAGCGAGACGGCCTGATCGTCGCAGGCACCTGCAGGCTGACCGCACCCGCACGCCGAGATCTCGGCCGTGGGCCACGTCACTCGGACATGATCCACGCCGTCAAGTTCGCCGAGTTCCCGCTTGATGGCGACCGCCAGCGCATCGTGCTGGTAGGGGGTCTCCCCTGGGGGCGAGAGCCGAACACGCACCACGTCGGCATCCACTTCGATGTCGGCCACCAGGCCGGCGGACAGCAGGTCACGCTTGGTCTTCGGATCGCGAAGCGACGCGAGCCGCTCCGACACCGCCGTTTCGATTGTCACCATGACTTCTCCGGTTCGGAATTCACTTCGTGAAGGAAGGCACGATACTGAATCTCGACTACTCTGTCCAGATATCTGTAATAGATTTTTATAGCAGCATTTGGGCCGGGCGACGGGCCACAATCCCCTCTCATCGCCACGCCACCCCCACACCAGGCCCGAACCACACCCGCGGATGCCCCGGCCCGAGTGCCCCATCGTGGCGAATTCATGACCAGTTGCTCCTGTATTATGTGCTGCGGCATGGACCGCACCAGATACCGGAGTACCCCCGATGACCATTTCACCTGAGTCCCTCGTCGGCGACCTTGCCTCCCAGCACCCGCTGGCAACACGGGTGTTGGCGCGGCATGGGATTGACTTCTGCTGTGGTGGTGGCAAACCACTCGGCCTGGCCTGCCAGAAGCGTGGACTGGACACGCCTTCGATCATTGCGGAAATCGAAGATGTGCTCGCAGCCGGACCGGGGACCACCGCTGGGTGGAACATCGCCCCACTCGACGACCTGATCGACCACATTGTCGGTACGTATCACCGCGGACTGGACGAGGAACTTCCCCGCCTGGAAGCCATGCTCTCCAAGGTGCACCGTGTCCACGAAGAGAAGGACCCGAAGCGCCTTCGTGCGCTGCTCGATGTGTTCCGAGGCCTTCAGGCAGAACTCACCGAACACATGCAGAAGGAAGAATCCATCCTGTTTCCGATGATTCGGTCCGGGCAGGGTCGATCAGCGTCCGGTCCGATTGCGGTGATGGAACATGAACACGACGCCGCGGGCAACGCCCTGGAACGCATTCGAGCCTTGACCGACGATTACACACCACCTGCTGACGCCTGCGCGACATGGCGAGCGCTGTGGGCGGGGCTGGCGCAACTCGAAACTGATCTGCACCAACACATTCACCTTGAGAACAACATCCTCTTCCCGCGGGCGATGGGCAAAGCCGGTTAGCGGATCTCAGGCGGACCGCGGCCTCACTCGGCGGACGCGGCCTGATCCACGAGCAGCGCCACGAGCAGGCCCGAGATGACTTCGTTCAGGGCGGCGCTGGGCCGCATCGCCGCTGCGGCCAGCGCCGGATCGGGCTGGTAGTAGCCGCCAATATCCTGCGGCGTGCCCTGACAGGCGAGCAGCTCTGCCACAATCGCGGACTCAGCGGCCCGCAGTGCTGAGGCCGTCTTCTCGAACCGAGCGGAGAGTTCCGCGTCCTCAGTCTGCGCTGCGAGCGCTTCGGCCCAGTACAGCGCCACATAGAAATGGCTGCCGCGGTTGTCGATCTCACCGCAGGTGCGAGACGGCGACTTGTTGTCCATGAGGTACTTGGTCGTCGCCTCATCAAGCGTCGACGAAAGCAGGCGGGCATAGGGCGCACGGCCGCGATCGGCCAGATGCTCCAGCGACGCCGCCAGCGCCAGGAACTCACCAAGCGAGTCCCACCGCAGGTGGTCCTCCTTCATGAACTGCTGCACGTGCTTGGGCGCCGAGCCGCCAGCGCCGGTTTCGAAGAGACCGCCGCCGGCCATCAGAGGCACGATCGAGAGCATCTTCGCACTCGTTCCCACTTCGAGAATTGGAAACAGGTCGGTGAGGTAGTCCCGCAAAACATTGCCGGTGACGGAGATTGTGTCTTCGCCGCAGCGGATGCGCTCGAGTGACCACTTCGTTGCCTCAATCGGCGAGAGGATTCTGAAATCGAGGCCGGCGGTGTCGAGGTCGAGCAGATACGTCTCGACCTTGGCGATCAGTTGCCGATCGTGGGGGCGATCGTTGTCGAGCCAGAACACGGCCGGCGCGCCGGTGGCACGCGCCCGGTTTGCCGCGAGTTTGACCCAGTCACGTATCGGGGCGTCCTTGGTCTGGCATGCCCGCCAGATATCGCCCGCCTCAACCTCGTGCTGCACCAAAACTTCACCACCACTCGTCACGATGCGGACGGTCCCCGCCTCACTCATGACAAACGTCTTGTCGTGTGACCCGTACTCCTCGGCCTTCTGCGCCATGAGCCCGACGTTCGGGACACTGCCCATGGTCGTCGGGTCGAAGGCGCCGTGGGCCTTGCAGTCGTCGATGACGGCCTGATACACGCCGGCGTAACTGCTGTCGGGGATCACCGCGATGGTGTCCTCCTGCTCGCCAGCCGCATTCCACATCTGGCCCGACGTTCGGATCATCGCCGGCATCGAGGCGTCGATGATGATGTCGCTCGGCACATGCAGATTGGTGATGCCACGGTCGGAATCGACCATCGCAAGGCCCGGTCCGCCGTCGAGCACCGCCTGAATATCGTCCAGGATCGGCCCCCGTTGATCCTCCGGGAGCGTCTCCATCTTTGACATGAGATCACCCAGGCCGTTGCGGGTGTCCACACCGAGCGAGGCGATGGCTTCAGCATGCTTCTCAAACACCGACGCAAAGAACACCTCGACAGCATCGCCGAAGATGACCGGGTCGGACACCTTCATCATGGTGGCCTTCATGTGAAGCGAGAAGAGCACCCCTTCCGTGCGGGCGGCCTCAATCTGCAACTGCAGAAACGCAACGAGTGCCCGCTTGCTCATGAAGGCCGCGTCGAGAATCTCGCCGGCCAGGAGCTCAAGTCCGTCTCGAAGCACCGTCACCTCGCCGGAGCCAGCCGTGTGTTCGATCCGCACGGTGCAAGGCTCGGCCACCGTGACCGACTGTTCGTTGTGGCGAAAGTCACCGGCCCCCATGGTCGCGACGCGTGTCTTACTGCCGCCCGACCAGGCACCCATGCGGTGTGGATGGGCCTTTGCATACGCCTTGACGGCTTTGGGCGCGCGACGATCAGAATTGCCCTCACGCAACACAGGGTTGACCGCACTGCCTTTGACCGAGTCATACGTTGCCTTGATGGCTCGCGCTTCGTCGGTGGACGGCGTCTCGGGATAATCAGGCAGGTCGTAGCCGTGGTCCTGAAGCTCCTTGATGGCAGCCTTCATCTGAGGAATCGACGCGCTGATGTTGGGAAGTTTGATGATGTTCGCCTCGGGCTTCTTGACGAGTTCTCCGAGTTGGGCGAGCACATCGGGAACGCGATACTCCTCCGGAAGGCGATCGGAGAACTTGGCAAGAATGCGACCGGAAAGCGAGATGTCCCGCAACTCGACGTTGATGCCAGTCGGCCCTACAAACGCCTGCACGATGGGCAGAAACGAGTAGGTCGCCAGTGCCGGCGCCTCGTCGGTGTGGGTGTAGACAATCGTGGACGTGTGCTGCATGGCCGTGGAACGCTCCGGCTCGGGGGTGGTCGCAAGCCCCGGCAGCCGTCCGCCGGCCGCCATCGATGGAGCCGCGCATGCTACCGCGATCCGGCCGGTGCCGCCAGCGCATCGCACTCGGAGAACCGGCGATCAAGGCGGTGACGTCACGTGCGCCAACGCAGAACGCCCCGACGCATCCGGTCGGCTGCACACCCTCGCTGGTTCGCGGGCAGGACCGTGCGTCCGGCGGCTCGCACATCACGTGCAGTGTCCTGCCGAAAGCCATCATCGAGGTGCGCCACCACGCGTGGCGCCGCATCAGAATTGGCGGCAGCCAAGGGCGCGGTCACACTGGCGACTGAAGTTGCTGACACCAGACCGGGGCCACTTTGGCTGGCGAGTCAGCTCAAGGTGGCCGCACTGGTCCATGCAGACGCGCCGCGGTGTGATCAACCGGGGCAGGGCCCCATGGCTGCCAGAATCTCCAGCAGATCTCCGATGTCAACGTAGCCGTCGCCGTCCAGATCGCTCGAGCAGGCAACTGGGTCGGCGCATGGACCCCAGGCGTCAAGGGCGATCAACAGGTCAGAGATATCAACACCGCCGGACCCGTCGATGTCCGCCGGGCAGGGCGGCGTGCAGTCACCATGGTCGAAACTCAGCGCCGCGCAGTTGAAGTTCACTTCGACGTCGCCGAACCAAGTTTGGGTGTCACACGTGCCGTTTCCAAGCCACAGTTCAGGAACACAGTTTCCGTTGCAGTCCTCGATGTATCCCGGCGGGCAGTCGGGCACCAGAATGGTGCCCGCGTCCACGTCGTTCCGGAACGAGTCTCGCATGACCGTAACGAATGAATCTCCTGCATCATCCTTGCCATTCTTGTTGAACAGCACCACGAAGTTGTAACCATCGCCCCATTGCTGGGCGAGGGTCTGTGTGCCTGCCTTGAGCGCACCAGTGTGGACATATGACCATCCCACCGGCTCGGCCGGCTTGTCTCTTGGCATGCCGATGTCATCGCCAGCCACGGTGTACACATCGAGGTACTTCAGCAGTGCCCGCGGTGTCGCGACCAGCCCGCCCTGGCTGATGCGAGTCTCGTGGCACCATCCGCCATAGGGATACGGGACCGTGTGATCGGCCGGGTCGTTGGCGAGATCCGCCAGCGTTGCAAAGACATCGGGCACGTCGGTGTTCTGGATGTGATACCAAGGCTCACGCGCGTCATGGTTCGCCGCAAAAGTACGGCCGTCGATCACGGCATTGCTCTGGACACCCAGCGGAGAGAGCACCTGCCCGTGGAGGTAGTCCAAGTACTTCTGGCCGGAGTACTGCTCGACGATCAGACCCAGGACCAGATACCCGATGTTGGAGTAAGCTCGATCACGATCCGGCGAGAACTGCAGGGGCTGACTGAGAATCCACGACACGGTCTGCTGACGGGTTGGCGGCGTGTCCTGGTTGTAGTCCGACTTGATCTTGATCTCGAGGTACGTCAGGTCGCCCAACGCCGCCGTATCACGGTCCCAGCCGCCACGGTGCCGAAGCAGATGGTCGACCGTGATGTCGGCCAATCGGGCATCACCGAGGCCACTGAAGGGCGCCATGGTCAGCAGGCCGCCTCCATCCTGACCAAGATTGAACACCTTGTCGTTGAGGCTGATGACGCCTGCGGCGATCAACTGCCTGATGCACGCTGCGGTGTGGGGTTTGGAAACTGATGCAATCCGCATCATGGCGTCGGGCTGCAGCGACTGAGAAAGGGCCTCATCCTTCCAGCCGAAAAACCGCTGGTACACGATGCGGCCATTCTTCATGACGCCCATCGCCGCAGCGGTGATGCCTTCGTGATCCATCAGGTGGATCATCTTGACGTCAAGGGCGGCCATCGAGGGTACCGGGGTGCCAGATACGGGTGGCAGCGAATTGCAGTCGCCGCCGTCGTGGCTCCACTGGGAACAATTGAAGTAAATCGGGTTTCCGTTGTAGAGATACGTCCCGTCATCGCAATAGGTGTCACCGACCCATCCCGCCGGTGCGCAATTGCCCCAGCAGTCCTCCACCTCACCGGTCGGACATTCGGCCCTCGCTCCGAACGGGCTCTGCAACAGCAGCGCCGCGCCGAAGGCACCGACCCATGCGTGCGATGTCGTCAGTCGTCCCATGGAGCGTCTCCTTGTTGATCTGCATCTGTGTGATCGCAGAAACAGTCCGGTCATATGGCGCCGGACCGATCCCCTGCCACTACTGGTCCAATAGCGACAGACAGGAGCCTGTGTGTGACGCGCTTGCACAGTTTCAGAGTCATTTCTTTGATACCACCCCTGGCGGCGCGGAGCGTGTGCTGACGGGCTGCACACCCAACGTTGGCTCACTCACTCAGAGGGGCGTCTTCGCCAATGAGGCCCAACCGCCTGTAGGCCACCCTTGCGGGGTGGCAGCGTGCGGTCTCGGCGGCCGCCCTCCCCTGCGCGAACACCCTCGACCTCCCGGGGCGCGGCACGGTTCGCCTCGGTCCCCACGCCTCAGAGAACTGACTCGGCAACTCAGCCCCCCCACGTGCCAACTCAGCTCCCCTCCACGTGCCAACTCAGCTCCCCCCCCACGTGCCAACTCCATCCCCCCAGACGCGCGAGGATGGGGCGAGGAATGGCCAGATGGAATGGCCTTGTCAGAATCGCACCGTGATCCCCGTGAAGACGTTGACGTCATCGACCTCACCAGCCAACCCGATGTTGACGCCAGCGTCAAACTGGAGGTTGTCGTTGACGGCATAGGTGCCGCCCACGCCGAGCACGCCCCGGAAGTTGACATCGCGATCCGTGCTGCCAATCGCGATCCCCTCACAGTAGACGCCGATGCGATCGGTCAGGTCCACGCCGATGACCGCCGTCCCGATGATGTCGGTGTCGTAGCCGTCGTCGAGCGTGTCGTACACGAAGTCCGTCTCAAACATCAGCCCGAGACCGACGCCCTCACAAAGGTCCATGCCGAAGGGGACAATGAGCCCACCTTCCAGGTGCTTGTCGTCGTCGGGCCCGGTCGGCACCGTCAGGAACGGCATGATTGCGAGGGCCGTCTCTCCGCCGTCATTGCCCCAGAGATTGACCTTGAGACGGAACTGAAAGTCGTCTCCGAAGCCGCTCGTGGTCTGTTGGTCTTCGGTGACCTCCGCGTAGGGGTCATAGACGAACTGCAGGTCAACGTTGTTGAGCAAGCCGAGCTTGAGGTTCACAGGCGCCACGGTCCACGTGTGGTCGCTTCCGGACTTGGCGTAGTCGAAAAAACTCATCTCCAACTGCAGCGCTCCCGCATCGACGGTGTACGGGCTCTCCGTGAAGTCGGGCCGGTCGGCGCTCATGGGCCGCCACTGCGACTTCGGGGTCGGGTTGAAGAGCGAGTAGGCCGACTTGTCGACATGCACGGCCTCGGATGCGGGGATGGTCTGCCCAGGGGACAACGGTTCATCCGCGCCCGCACCACTTCCAACACACAGCACACCACCGATGAGCATGGCCACACGATTCATCCCAGCCTCCTTGTCCCCCCGTGTTCGATCACGCCCTGTTCAACCGCGCACACTTCAGCCATGCACTCTTCAGCCATGCACTCTTCAGTCGTGCACTCTTCAGTCGTGCACTCTTCAGTCATGCACCGTTCACGCATGAACCGTTCACACGAGAACATTTGTAGCCCTGGCTACATTTCACGCCGGCGAACTGTAGCAACTGCTACAGCAGACTGTCAAGCAGGCCACCGCAGGCCGCGGGCCTGCGTCAGCCCAGCCATCCGAGCACACCCGCCGCTGGCATTCCGGCGATGCTGAGCGGCCCGCGGCGTGTGCCGCAGGCTCCACGGAGCCATGATCAGTTTTTTCGTCGAAAGGCAAGGCCTCCTCAACCGCCGTTGACGCATGTGTGCGTGGGAGGCCGCCACCCGGCCCAACCCAATGGCCATGCCACCCCCTGCCGCGAAAGGAGACAGACCGTGACACATCTGATCAGAGCCTTGCTTGCGCTCAGTTGCTGCACGCCCGCAGCGTCGGCCGACGCCGTCCAGTGGCGGGTCGAGGATGGGGGGGAATGGGCATTGGTACTCGCTTGTTGACGTGCCCAATGCAGACTGGTTTGTTTGCCGCGACGCCGCGGAGGACCAAGGCGGCTTCCTCGCCAGTCCAGCCGAAGAAGCAGAGTGGCAGTTCTTATACGACTTTCTCATCGAGCAGAGTCCAAGTTTGCACCTCTGGCTCGGCGGCCACGAAGCTTCCATAAACAGTTCCTGGGAGTGGGTAAGCGGTGAGACATGGGCGTTCGACGCGTGGGGAGGGGCCCACTGTCCATCTGGCCCATATCCGAACAATCCCCCAACTCAAGCCCGGGCGGCGAGAACAAGCAACCAGTGCGATGGATACGTCTGGGATGACAGCCCCAAGGATGGCGACGGCTCTCTGGCTGACTTCGGCGGTTACGTTGTTGAGTACTCCGCCGACTGTAACAACGACGGCATCATCGACTACGGCCAGATCCTGGACGGCTCGCTCGTCGACGATGACGGCAACGGCGTGCCGGACTCGTGCGACGTGAGTTCGCCGAACATCACGTTGCTCATCGAGTTTGAATCAAACCAGCTGATCCAAGGCTTTGCAGCGCTACCGGACGGCCGTTTCGCGCTCTCGAATGGAGACGCCAATGGCGAAGTGTTCATATTGAACCTAGACGGAACTGTGGACCAAGTGGCAAGCATTTCCGATGCAGACGTGATTCAGCTCGCCCAACTGGCGGCGGACCCATCCCCAATGCTCTACGTCGGATCGGACCACGAACTGTTCAAGATGGACCTCTCGACCTACACCGTTGAGCTCTGCAGTCTTGGGACAAACGTGCACAGTGTGGAGCTCGATCCTCAGGGTGACCTGACCTTTGAGCCGCGAGGCCAAGGACAAGGAGTAGCGTATCGGGTGTCGGAGTGTGGCGAAGAAGCGCTCGCCGCGTCGGGGCTCCCCGCCACCCATGACTTGGACGGGTGCCCTCAAGCGTATCTCAATGTCGACAACGATCTGTGGATGGTAGCGCACGCCGATTCAGAAGGCTGCACGTGCTCGACCTTCACCAGCAACGGAACGCTGCTAGAAGAAGCCATCATTCACTATGCCCCTGCTTCCGACAACGGTGACAAGGCCATCAGACGGCTACCAAGTACATCCACGTTCGCCTTTGCGGTCATCGAGCAATCACCGCTCGGGTTTCACTTGATGGGTTTCAATCTCAATGGCTCAAGCCAGATGCTCGCCTCGGCCACAACCCCCGACGCTTGGCCTGCCGACACGAACACTGAGCATGCCTTTGATGCACCAGCTCACGATCCGAACGCCGTCTACATCATGGCATTCAATGTCGGGGAAGGAAAGGGCAGGGTATACAGAGTCGCACTCGCGATTGACTGCAACAACAATGGGATTGAAGACTCTGACGAGCTTGACGCCGGTCTGGCGGAGGACTGCAATGCCAACGACATCCCCGACGAGTGCGACCTCGCAGACGGCACCAGTCAGGACTGCAACACCAACGACATCCCCGACGAGTGCGACATCGCAGACGGAACCTCCGACGACTGCGACGGCAACGGCGTACCGGACGCATGCGAGGCACTGGCCGACTGTGACGGCGACGGCATCTCCGATGCCTGCGCCATTCTGGGCGGGGCTGCCGACATCAATCCCGTCGACGGCGTGCCCGATTCCTGCCAGGGCCTCCCGCGCGGGGCGTGCTGCCATGGAGGCGGGTGCCTCCTGTCCACGTTCGACGACTGCTTCGCCGCCCAGGGCGCCTACGCCGGCGATGGCATCGACTGCGCTGCCGCGGGATGCCCCGCAGCCTGCGCGGGCGACGTCTTTGAAGACGGCGTCGTCGACATCAACGATGTGCTCATCGTGCTGGGCATGTGGGGGCCATGCCCGTAGTCAGCCCGTGCTCAGCCCGGAGTCAATGAGCACCGCCGCGATCGGTCTGGTCTTTCACGGTTCGCTGCAACACGCCCGCGTGATCGGTGTCGTCGCTGAAGAACAGAAAGGCCGAGATGTCCCGCGCATCGGTGAATGCGACCGGACCAACGCCAGGGGCGTAGAACGTGTACGTGTACCCGGACACGGATGCCGGACCGACACTGCCTGAATAATGCATGCGAACAAGCCGCGTGTCATACATCCTCGCCGGCGTCTTGACGCGCCAGCCTCCCAGGTCGGCCCATGTGCATGTCACGGTGCCGGCGTGCGTCACGATGGTCGGCTCGTGCACGTCATAGATCTTGACCGTGATGTCTCGGCTCGACTCGGACGTTTGCTCAAGCAGCATGGGCTGGGGCGGATTGAGGCGAATCAGCAGGCCGTTGGCGACGGACACATCGGTCGGCACCACGACGCCCGGCCGCTTTCCGCTCGCGTCATGGCGCAGGTACCGCGTTGGCCCGTCTGACACGTCCATCCGCCAGCCGCCCGACGTCGCCCCCACCGGCAGGCCAGGGCTTCGGCTCGTCCTGGCGAGGTCGATCGTGGTCGTCCCGCCGGACGGACGGTCGTAGTGGTAGCTCGCCTCGCGGAGCGGCAGCCAGTCGGACGCCGCCTTGATCGGTGGCACATCGGCCTGGTGCTGCACCACGCCGGGGAGGTGCCGCTCAATGCGCGAGGCATCCTCGGTGGGCATTCCCTCGAAACCGCCCCCGTGGGCCCCCCAGGCCACCATCGAGCACACCGCCGTGATCACGCAAGCCATCTTCATGACCGGAAGTATGGAGCCCTACGGCGGAGGAATCAGCCCCGCACGCAACCCCGCACCCAACCTCGGCAGCCGCCGTTGAGTATGCTGCCCCTCGGAAGGGACGCGGGGTTCTTCTCGCGAACCGCAACCAGACAGCCCCGATGGAGCGAGGCATGCTGGACTGGATCAACACCTGGAAGCGCCCGCTCATGGGCTGGATCGGCCTTGGGGGTATCGCCGCGTCCGTGCTCGTCGAACACCCCGACCTGGCACTTCGGTTCGTGGTCCTCGTCGTCTCGATCGGCCTGCTCGTGCTGGCGCTTCCTGCCCGCTTCTGGAGGTCGTGGCGGGGATGGTTCACTGAGTAGCAGGCGTGTGCTTGCATGCGGTGATCAAGGCGTGGGGCCCCTGCCCCATGCCATGTCTGGCCGACGCTGACGTCGACGGTACGGTCGGCGTCGCAGATGTGCTTCAGAGACTCGCCGATTGGACGTGACGCCGGCCACGAGGCGCGCTGCCCTCAGCAGCCGCTCCCCCACACCGAGAGCAGACTGAGCAG
>CAZSSV010000052.1:0-9009 GCA_964609425.1 uncultured Isosphaeraceae bacterium
GACGCAGCCAAGCCGCGAGCTTGCCGCAGGTTGTCGTCTTTCCGGTGCCTTGCAGGCCGCACACCATGACGACGGTCGGCCCCGGGTCGGCCGCAACCAGGTGCTCGTCCACCGGGCCCATCAGTTCGACAAGGCGGCGGTGGACGATTTCGATCATCTGCTCGCCGGGTCGCAAACTCTTCAGGACTTCTTCGCCCATCGCGTCGGCGGAAACTTCTTGGCAGAAGGTGTCGGCGACCTCCAGGCTGACATCGGCCTCGAGCAGTGCGGTCCGGACGTCGGCCATCGTTTCGGAGACATTGGATTCCGAAATGCGACCCTGGCCCGAGAGCTTTCGGAGGGCGCCCGTGAGTCGGTCTGAGAGGGAGTCGAACATGCGTCGGGCAGGGTATCCAGACCGGCGCCTCAGCGGTCGAGCCACGCCTGAAGATCGGGCTGTGACCAGGTGTTGAGACAGCGTGCGGCGGTCAGCCCGCCGCGGCGTCCGGTCAGGACGCCGTACCGCATGAAGTCGAAGTGAGCGGCGGAGTGGGCGTCTGTGTTGATCGAGATGCTCACGCCGGCCTCGAGTGCCAGGCGAACGTGCCGGTCCCGCAGATCGAGCCGCTTTGGGTTGGCATTGATCTCAAGGGCGGTGTTGTGCTCAGCGGCCGCAGCGACCAGTGCCGCCATGTCCGGTTCCAGGCCCGGCCGCCGGCCAATGATCCGGCCGGTCGGGTGGACCAGCATGTGAACAAGCGGGTGGCTCACGGCTTCGATCAGTCGCGCGGTGGCGTCGGTTGGGGATTGCCGCAGCGAGACGTGGGGTGCCGCGAGGACGATGTCCAACTGGGCGAGTATGTCGTCTTCGTAGTCCAGCCGCCCGCTGGCATGGATGTCGACCTCCGCACCCGCAAGCAGCCGGATGTCAGGCAGCGAGGCGTCGACTTCCCGAATGGCCTGGATATGGCGAAGGAGTCTCGTTTCGTCGAGCCCGCCGGCCTGCACGCTCGACTTGGAGTGATCGGTGATGGCGAGCGTGTGGTAACCCCGCGCGATCGCCTCACGCGCCATGTCTTCGATGGACAGGTGTCCGTCGCTCGCGGTCGTGTGCGTGTGCAGATCGGCGTGAATGTCGGCAAGGTGCAGAAGATCCGGCGGCGGTGCCTCGAGCCGGTCTCGGGCCTCACGAAGTTCCGGCGGATGCCAGGGCAGCCCCATGGCTTCGTAGATGTCCTCTTCCGTGGCCGACGCAACGGGGGCGCATCCGCGGGCCTGCGGTGGTTGGTCCTCACCGTCGTCCTGGAACAGCCCGTACTCATTGAGCCGCAGGCCCTGACTCTGGGCCGTATGCCGCAACTGCACGTTGTGCTCCTTCGACCCAGTGAAGTACAGAAGTGCCGCGCCGAAGACGGCGGCGTCCACCACGCGGAGATCGACCTGTATGCCGGCATCGAGGCGAATCGAGGCCTTGGTTTCGCCGGCGGCGAGCACCTTGGTGACACCTGGACGGGTTGTGAATGATTCCACGAGTTGGGCCGGGTTTCTGGTGGTGGCGAGCAGATCGATGTCGCCGATGGTTTCGCACCCGCGTCGAAGCGAGCCCGCCCACGCGATCCGCTCGACGCCCTCCATGGCGGCCAACTCGGCGCAGAGCGACTCGGCCAGGGGAAGTGCCCGGCCAATGCTCGTCCGCTCCGCCGCCTGCTCGGCGAAGGCCAGGGAGTCGGAGATGTTGGCGATGGTCTTGGCCCCCATGCGCGGCAGGTCCGTGAGACGGCCCGTGTCAATGGCGTCGCGAAGCGTCGCCCGATCGGTCACGCCCGCTTCTCTCCATAGGCGTCCCACGGTCTTCGGTCCGAGGCCGGAGATATCAAGGAGGCTCACGAGCCCCGCGGGGATCTCAGCCTTCAGCGTGTGCAGTTCGTCGATGGTCCCCGATGCGCACCACTGCCGAATCTTGGCCGCGCTGCTGGTGCCGATGCCCTCCAATGCTTCCAGCGCACCAGGCTCAGCCGCGACGGCGCGGAGATCGCCTTCAAAATCGTCCAGTACGCGAGCGACCTTCCGCACGGCATTCACCCGAAAGGCGTTCTTCCCGGCGACCTCCATGAGGGCCGCGAGCATCTCGAACTCGGCGGCCAGCGTGCGGTGCTCGCTCATCCGACGTCTCCCAGTCCGAGCCACTTGCCGTGTGCCTTGAGCAGGCGGCGCCGCAGCAGCGCATGTTCGGGGCGGGTCAGCAGGGGGTCGTCGGCAATCCATGCCTCGGCGTCCCGGCGCGCAAGCCCAAGAAGGTCCAGATCTCGGGGCAGGGCCGCGATTCGGAAGGGGGGCATGCCCGATTGCCGAGCGCCGAACAACTCGCCCGGGCCGCGAATCTCGAAGTCGCGCTCTGCAATCCGAAACCCGTCCGTCGTTTCGACCATGGCATCGAGGCGTCGTCGGCCCTCATCGGTGCGAGGTTCGCTGATCAGGACGCACCGGCCGGGCTTGTCTCCCCGGCCCACGCGTCCACGCAACTGATGGAGCTGAGCCAGCCCGAACCTGTCGGCGTCTTCGATCACCATGAGGGTCGCGTCGGGAACGTCCACGCCGACCTCGATAACGGTGGTTGCCAGAAGTACGTCCACCGCGCCGGCGCGGAAATCCTCCATGATCCGGTCCCGTTCCCCCGCATCGAGCCG
This sequence comes from uncultured Isosphaeraceae bacterium, assembly GCA_964609425.1. GTDB lineage: Bacteria > Planctomycetota > Phycisphaerae > Phycisphaerales > SM1A02 > UBA12567. The sequence continues at coordinate 2,667 of CAZSSV010000052.1, forward strand.
GCCGTGCATGGCGGCGATTCGGCACGATCGCAGCGGTCCCGCTGCAAGCCGGTCGATGTGGCTGGTGAGATCGGTCAGTCCAGTCTCCGACTCGTCAATGAGCGGCACCACGATGAAGGTCCGCTCGCCGGTCCTGGCACGTGCTGCGACGTCCTCGTACACGCCGGCCGCCTTGGAGGGCGGGATGCGCGTTGTCTCGACCGGAGCGCGGCCCGGTGGCATTTCGTCGATGATCGAAATGTCCAGATCGCCGAAGATGGTCAGCGACAGCGTCCGAGGAATGGGTGTTGCGGTCATCACGAGCTGATGGGGGCTTCGTGTGTCGTCGGTCGCCTTGCCTCGAAGGGCCGCCCGCTGCCGAACCCCGAACCGGTGCTGCTCGTCGGTCACAGCCACCGCAAGGTCACGGAACATGACGTCCTCCGTCAGGACCGCATGTGTTCCGATGACGATGTCCACATCTCCCCCCGCAATCTGCTCGACGAGCGCCCGCCGCTGGGCGGTGCCGATGGACCCCGTCAGCAGGGCGATTCGCACCGATGCGTCCTGAAGAAGGGAGCGAATGGTCTGGTCGTGCTGTTCGGCCAGGAGTTCCGTTGGGCAGACCAGCGCGGCCTGCTTGCCGTGCGCCACCGCCTGCAGCATCGCGGCGACGGCCACAACGGTCTTGCCGCTTCCGACGTCCCCCTGCAGGAGGCGGTTCATGGGCACCGCCGAGGCGAGGTCTTGAGAGATCTCATCCATGACACGCCGCTGCGCCGGGGTCGGTTGAAATGGAATGCGGGCTGCGATGCGTCGGGCGACATCGGACGTGCGTGGGAGCGGTTCTGCGCGAAGGTGCGTGTGCCTGTGGTATCGCTTCATCATGACGCCCAGCTGCAGCATCAGGAGCTCATCGAGGGCCAGCCTGCGCCGCGCAGCGAGCATGTCTTCTTCCAACTCGGGCCTGTGGAGCGTGCGGTAGGCGTTGGCCAGTGTGGGGAGATGGCGTTCCACGCGATACGCGTCCGAGAGGTGCTCGTCAAGCAGGGCGGTTGCGTCAGGGAGAATGCTGCCGATGATCTCGGCCAGCCGATCCGACGAGACGGCTTCAGATGCCGGGTACACCGGTGTCAGCGACGCTGCCTCGGAATCGCCCGCGGGGGGCACGAGCGAGGCGGACGCGTCGAGCACGTTGAAGATGGGGTTCGCAATCTGGGCGCGACCGCGATACACGCGAGCCTGGCCCGTTGCCGAGAGGCGCATTCCGGGGTGCAGTTTGCGGCGCACCCAGGGCTGATTGAAGAACACGAGGTCGATCTCTCCCGATTCGTCGTCGATCACGACCACGACCTTGCCCGATCGTCCGAAGCCGCGATCGATGGAGACGACTTCGCCGCGGACCTCCATCTCATCGCGCGTGCTTTCCTTGGCAACTTCTGCGATCCGCTCCAGCGGCTGCCAGGGGCGGGTCCGCCGGTATCGCGCCGGCGCATGCAGGAGCAGGTCGGCGACGCAGCGCAACCCCATTTGCCGGAGTCCCGCAGCCGCACTCGGATCGACTCCTGGAAGTGAGTCGACGGCGGTCGTCAGCGTCAGTTCGGCGGCGTTCATGGTGGCTTCAGTATCACCGATCATCGGGGGCTGTGTGATGTGTGGTATATGAAGAGCCCGATGAACCAACTCCCATTCGACTGGAAGCCGACCGCGGAGTCGCGAGAGACACGCCCGCCCATGCAGGTGAGCGATCTGGCCCGTCGAATCTCAGCGGCCCTGGACGCCGCCTTGCCGGACCCCGTCATGGTGACCGGCGAGGTTGGTACCTGTCAGACGAAGTCGAGCAACGGGCACTGGTACTTCACACTTCGCGACGAGCATGCAGAGATTTCCTGTGTGATGTGGGCCTCCGATACGCTCGCTGCAGGGGTCCGCGAGCAGACTGGCCTGGCTGTGGATGTGGGTGGGTCGGTGGTGCACTGGGCACCCGGGGGACGGACGCAGATACGAGTTCGATCCATCCGGCATGCCGGTGAGGGCGATCGCCAGGCCGCGCTTCGGCGGCTTCGGGCGGAACTCCAGGCGGCCGGGTGGTTTGATTCGGCTTCCAAGCAGCCCCTGCCGCGTGTTCCCGAAACCGTGGCCGTCCTCACCAGCGCCTCGGCCGCGGCGCTCCACGACGTCCGGGCCAGGGCCGCGGGTCGCTGGCCCGCGTGCCGATTGGTGCATGTCGACATTCCGGTCCAGGGCCGGGCTGCCGCCGGTCGAATCGCTGAGGCGATCGGCCGGGTCGATGCTGCGGCGGAATCCACCGGTATCGACGTCATTCTTCTGACCCGAGGGGGTGGGTCCGCGGAAGACCTCGATGTCTTCAACGACCGCGGCATCGCCGCGGCGCTGCATGCCGCCCGTACACCGACCGTCGTGGCGATCGGGCACGAGTCCGATACCTCCATCGCCGAGTTGGTCGCCGATGTCCGGGCGTCCACACCGACTGCTGCGGTCGAATTGCTGCTGCCGGATCGGTGTGAAGAACAGCAGCGGCTGGACATTGCTGCCAACCTGCTCCACCGGCGGGTGACTCGTCGCGTGCGTTCCGCCCAGAACAATCTCACCGCTGCTGCGGCGTCGCTGGGACGGTCCAAGGCCCTCGCGCTTGAGCAGTTGCGGCGATCGCTGGGGGCCGTCGAAACGCGGTTGGCCGCCCGGGCACCGTTTGCCGTCCTCGCGGCCCGGAGAACTCGGCTGGATGGCGTGGCCTTGCGCCTGCTCGGGGCGGCCTGGACGGCGCATGGCGCGGCGGCGCGGCGACTGGACCAGGCGGAGCCGACAGGTGCTGCGACCCGGCGGCTGGTGGCAGCACGCGGGGTGCTGGACGAGCGAGCGTCGGTGTTGGAGGCCTTGAGCCCAGAAGCAGTCCTCGCACGTGGGTTCTCCTTGACACTCGACGCGCATGGGCGTGTCGTGCGGCGCAGCTCGGAGGTGGCCGCCGGGGACGTGATCGAGTCGCGGTTGGCTGAGGGGCGCATCCGGTCGGTGGTCGAGCAGGGTGGCGAGTCATCGCAGGGCCACCTACCCTCTGGCCATGCCTGAGCGCGACCCCGAACCGGCGGACATGAAGTTCGACGAGGCCATGGCCGAGTTGGAGTCGATCATCGAGCAGATGGACGCTGGCAACATCGGACTTGAAGCAGCCATGAAGGCCCACCGGCGCGGCCGCGCCCTGGTGGCGCGGTGCCGCAAGGTGCTCGACGCCGTCGCCGAGGAGTTGGAGGCGGCGACCGATGACGGGACCAGTGACGGGGATGCCGGCTGACCCGTGCTTGTGACGCTGGGTGTCACCGAGGTGTTGCTGAGGCATGGCCCCTGGCTGGTCTTCGTTTTCGCCTTCGGCGCCTGCGTCGGCAGCTTTCTGAACGTCGTGAACTGGCGCATGCCACGGGGCATGTCGCTCTCGCAGCCTCCGAGTCGCTGCCCGAGTTGTGGCGGTCGACTCCGGTTTTTCCGCGAGAACCTACCCATTCTGGGCTGGGTTCTTCTTCGCGGGAAGTGCAGGTTCTGTCGGTCCCGAATCAGTCCGATCTACCCGATCGTCGAGTTGGCGATCGCGTTGATGTTTGTTGGACTGTATGTCGTGCTCTTCATGACTCGGCCCCAGGACACGTGGTGGTGGGAGGTCGGCGGTGCGTGGTGGAACCGCCAGCAATTCATACTCGCGTGGCCCGCGTGGATGGCATTGGCCTTTCTCTTTTCCGGCCTGTTTTCGATGACCGTCATCGACGCCAGAACCTTCCTCATTCCGATGCCGATTCCAACATTCGTGACGCTCTCGGCCCTGGCACTGTGGGGACTCGAGTCCCTGATGGCTCGGCCGGGCGGGGTGGGCGCCGCGACGTGGCCGATTCCCGGCACCGGGTGGGTGGGGACCGGTGTGGCTGCGGGCGGAGGGCTGGGCGTGCTGGTGGCCATGTCGCTGCTTGCAGCGGGGCGGCTGCGGGCGAGTTTCAGTGACTACGACCTGTACCTCGCAGAGGGCGAAGTGCTGGCCGACTACCCGCACGCGCGCCGGGAGATGGGCGTCGAACTGTGCTTTCTGGCGCCAATCGTGGCAGGCATGCTGATCGGCGGATGGACGCTGGCTGGTCTGGAGGGCGTCCCCCCGCGGTGGGCGCAGGCAATCGGGGGATCGCTGCTGGGCTGGCTGGTCGGGGGGGGCATCGTGTGGACCATACGGCTGCTCGGGACCCTGGCGTTTGGCCGCGAGGCCATGGGCTTGGGTGACGTTCATCTGCTGGCTGCCGTGGGCGCCGTGCTCGGGTGGTTCGAGCCGATTCTGATCTTTTTCCTGGCCCCGTTCCTGGGGCTTGCCTGGACCGCGCTGGCGATGCTGGCTGGGAAGGTCCGGGGTCGTCCGTGGGGTGAACTGCCGTACGGCCCGCATCTTGCGATCGCGACGGTGCTCCTGTTCCTGGCGAGGCCGGCGGTCAGTGAGGGCTGGCGAAAACTGATGCCGGCGGTCGAGATGCCGGAGGCGGGTCTCGTCGTGCCGGTGGACAACTTGCAGGATTGGACAGATCTCGGACCAGCGGGTCCAATGCACGTGGAGCGCGGGGACCGCGCCGTCAACTGAAGGAACGACAGTCCGTTGAGGAAAGGAAACCCAACCATGCGGATGACCATGCCAACCACCCTCTCGCTCGTCCTTGTCGCCGTCGCAGCCACCGGCTGCGAGAGCCAGCAGGAGAAGGATCGACTGACACTCCTGGAGCAGGAGAACACAGAACTCCGCACCCAACTTGACGAGCGCGACAAGGCACTGGATGCAGCCAATGGTGAGCTTCGGACGGCCAACTCATCCATTCGTGATTGGCAGGAGAAGTACAACGCCGCAGAAGAAGAGTGGGCGACCGCACAACCGGCAGACGGCTTCGAGGGCATCGAGGGCGTGACTGCCACCTATGGGCCCAACGACGTCACCGTCTCCGTGGAGGGCGATGTTCTCTTTGACTCCGGCCGGACCACGCTCAAAGCGGCTGCCAAGCAGGCACTCAACCGCGTGGCCAGTGTCCTTCAGGCGCAGTATCCCGGCAGGGCCATCATCGTCGCGGGGCACACCGATACCGACCCGATTCGCAAGAGCGGCCACAAGAGCAACTATCACCTGGGATTCGAGCGTGGCTGGGCGGTACGCAACTTCCTGACGACCCATGGCGTGTCTTCGGACGACATTGCCGTCATGAGTTATGGGCCGGATCGCCCCAAGGGCTCATCACAGAAGAGCCGACGCGTCGAGATCGTCGTCGCGCAGTGAGCGGCACATCACCTTGACACACCGTCTCCCGAGGTCTGTCCCCGGGGTCTGGTAGGGTGCGCGCATGGGCGGGTCTCCGCATGCGAGGAAGGGCACGCCACTGCTGGCGCTTGGCGCCGTCGGTGTTGTGTTTGGCGACATCGGCACGAGTCCCTTGTACGCCCTTCGCGCCACGCTTTCGTTTTCGTCCTCGCCCGATGCGCCAGAAACGGTGCTGGGAACGCTTTCGATCATCATCTGGTCGCTGCTGCTCATCGTTGGCGGCAAATACATTTCGCTCCTGCTGCGGGCAGACAATGGTGGTGAGGGTGGGCTCTTCGCGCTTCTGGCGCTGGCGCGATCTCGCGATGACGCAGCAACGCGGGGTCGAGGGCGGTGGCTGCTCTGGGCAGCGTTGATTGGCGCCGCACTCTTGTATGGGGACGGAATCATCACGCCCGCCATCAGCGTGCTGAGCGCGATGGGCGGCCTGGCACCTGTGCATGGGCCGGAACATGCCCACTGGGTCGTGGTGGCCTCGGCATTCATCGTCGTCGGCGTCTTTCTCACCCAGCGGCTGGGCAGTGGGCGGATCGGCTGGTTGGCCGGCCCACTGATGCTTGCGTGGTTCATACTGATCGGTGCATTCGGCGCCCGGGCGATCATTGGGTCGCCGGATGTGTTTCAAGCGTTCTCGCCCGTCTGGGCGGTCCACCTCATTGTCGATTCGCCGGGAACGGCCTTTGCGATGGTGGGCGGCGTCGTACTGTGCCTGACTGGCGCGGAAGCCCTGTATGCGGACATGGGACACTTTGGAAGACGCGCGATCGCACTGGCGTGGTGGGTTGTCGTGTGCCCGAGCTTGCTGCTGGCCTACCTCGGGCAGGGGGCGGTCATCCTGAGTGCCGGCAAGGTTTCGGGCAACCCGTTTTTTGAGCTCGTGCCGCAGACCCTGCTCGTTCCCATGGTTGTTGCGGCGACAATTGCGGCCATCATCGCGTCGCAGGCTATTGTCAGTGGCGTGTTTTCCATGACGCGGCAACTGGCCCAGCAAGGCCTGCTGCCGCCCTTACGCGT
>CAZSSV010000052.1:9019-12154 GCA_964609425.1 uncultured Isosphaeraceae bacterium
ACGCGTCGTGCACACGTCCGACGTCGAGGGGCAAATCTATCTGCCGGCCGTCAATATGTTGATGGCCGTGGCGTGCGTGCTTGTCGTGTTGCTGTTCGGCAGTGCCGAGCGCCTTGCTGCCGCCTACGGGCTCGCCGTCACGGGAGTGATGGTGGTCAGCACGGTGCTCTTTGCGGTCGTCGCGGTGCGGAGGTGGCACTGGCCGCTTCTCGCCGTGGTCCCCCTCATCGTTTTCATGTTGTCGGTGGACCTCCTGCTGGTTGCGGCCAACGCGCTCAAGATTCCCGATGGTGGCTGGATGCCCTTGGCCGTGGCAGCACTGGTGTTGTGGATTGTGGGCGTGTGGCGGTCCGGCGTGCGGCGGATCAACCGAAGCCGGCTCGAAGATGGCCTCCCTCTGGCACGCTTCGTCGAGTCGATCGCCCAGACGCCCAGGTGGCCGGGGACCGGCGTGTTCTTCGGGCGTGATCCCTCGACGACCCCGGTGACGATTCGGAAACTGCAGCGGCACGTGCCCTCGCTTCCGGAGACGGTGGTCATCGTGCATCTTCAGCCGCTGGGAGTGCCCCGGGTGCCATTCCAGAATCGCCTTCGCGTGCAGGATCTTGGGACGGGCGTCTGGTTGGCGACCGTACGATTTGGCTACCTGCAGCCTCCGGACATCCCATCGATGCTTCGGGACTCAGCCGATCGAGGCGTCCCGACAGATCCGGCTTCGACGAGTTACTGGGTTCGGCGGGAGCAGGTGTCGCTTGCCGGCGCTCACGCGGGCATGGGGCGGTGGCGGCTCGCCATGTTCGCCTTCCTGCTGCGAAACGCCAATGTCCTCCCGGACATGCTCGACCTGCCACCGAGGCGAACCGTCGAGATGGGCATGCGAACCTCGCTGTAGCCTGTTCAGGGGGCCAGCAGGGGGCCCACCCCTTCTTCGCGAATCTGCTCGACCATCAGACGCATGGATTCGGCGAGGCGTTCGAGTTGGACGGCCGTCTGTTCCAGTTTGTGGTAGAGATCCGGGTTGGTGAGGAGTTGACCGGCGGTGCCTTCTCCGGTCCGTACGGACTCCATGATGCCAGAGGCCTGGTGCAGGGCATCGGCGAGGGCGCGGCCGGCGGCGGCGACCTCATGGGAGACTTCGGCGGCTTCCTGGTCGATGGTTCGGGTCATGGCGTCGAACGATTCAAGTGCCGTGACGGCCCGGTCCAGACTCGCCAGTGCCATGTGCATGATTTCGCCGGCGCCCTCCCGCAGTTGAGGGTCTTCGAGCCAGGATTGCGCCCCGAGGAGCACCTGGTCGGCGCGGGCGACGACGGACCGAATGGTCGCGTCATCGGGCGCGTCGCCCTCACCGAGCATGGCCGAGAGCCCGTCTCCGACAGGCGCCCATCGACGCCCAAAGTCGGCAATGGCCGTGAGCGCCGGGCCAACCTGTTCGTCCAGGACCGCCGTCACCTCACGCATGGCCGTGGAGCGAATGGTCCCTGTGAGCTCGGCGGTTCCGTCCTTGGGAAGGGTGGCACCCGTTCGGTTGGTCGGAGACTCGAGATACAGATTGGCCGAACCTTTCAGCAGCGACATGACGGTCAAGGGTGTCACGCCCTGAGGAATTGACACGTCTTCGTCGATGCTTGCCACGATGCGTACCGCCCATGGGCCCGCTGGCACCGGCTCAATCCGATCGATGCTACCGATTGTGACGCCGTCGAGCTGCACGGTACTGCTGTCACCGATGCCTGCTGTTGCAGGTGCCAGGATGGTCAGGTTCCATCGGTCGGAATCGTCAAAGTGGCCGAAGAGTTGCAGGAGCACGATGAATGAAACGACGGCGGCAATGGCGCACACACCGATCAATCCATCTCGCTTTGCGTCGTTCATGCGGCTGCTCCCGGGTCTGCATCATGGAGGTCATCGGCCGTGGCTCTGCCATCGAGGAAACTGCGGACGACCGGGTCTTCGCTGGTCTCAAACACCGCCGGGGCGCCAGCCAGGTGGATGCGACCGCGGCGTAGGAGCACCATGTGGTCCGCCACCTTGAAGGCCAACGCGATGTCATGCGTGACGACCACGCTGGTGGGTTGTAGTTCGCGGCGGAGCATGTGGATCAGACGCGCCACCACATCGCTGCGGATCGGGTCGAGACCGGTGGTGGGCTCGTCGTAGAGCATGCACTCTGGTCGGAGGACGACCGACCGGGCCAACGCGACGCGTTTCTGCTGCCCGCCGGAAAGCGCTGCAGGCAGCCGATCGATGAGCTCGTCCACGCCGAGGAGTGCCAGGGTCTCCCGAACCCGCGCGCGGCGTGCTGGAGCGTCGAGGTCGGTGTGCTCTCGGAGCGGAAAGGCCACGTTCTCGAGTACGGTCATCGAGTCGAAGAGCGCCCCGTGTTGAAAGAGAAAGCCGATGCGGCGGCGAAAAGGCCCCAGCTGTCGCTCGGGGAGGTCGTCCACGCGGTCTCCATCAAAGCGGACCTCGCCGGCGTCGGGCCTGAGCAGACCGATCATCAGCTTGAGCATCACGCTCTTTCCCGCACCACTCGGGCCAAGGACGACCGTCGTATCACCACGGTTCACGGACAGATTGATGGCGTCCAGGACCGGTGGGCCTCCGAAGCCCTTGGTGATGCGTCGGAACTCCAGGATGGGCCCGGCGTGTTCTTGGGAACTCTGCATGCGGCCGCACCCTATCATCCCCGGGCCGTGACGACCCGGACCATTCAGCGTGACACCCTGCTTGAGGGCCGCATCTTTGCCGTCGATCGCTGCGGCTGGACCGCGGGGGACGGTACCGAAGTGGTGCGTGAGGTCGTTCGACATCCCGGGGCTGTCACCATCATTCCCGTGCGCAGCGACGGGCGTTTGGCGCTGGTTCGGAACTGGCGAATCGCTGTGGGTGGACCGTTGTGGGAACTTCCTGCAGGAAAGCGGGAACTCGGTGAGGCTCCGGCCGAGACGGCGGTGCGCGAGTTGCGGGAGGAGACTGGGTACCGGGCCGAGGTGATGACGCCGCTTGGCGCGTATTACACGTCACCAGGCTTCACCGACGAGTTCATGCACGCCTTTGAAGCGACGGGATTGACGGCCGGCACGCCGCAGCCCGAGGCCGGCGAAGAACTGGACGTGGGGGCGTTTGAGCCGG
>CAZSSV010000053.1:0-12082 GCA_964609425.1 uncultured Isosphaeraceae bacterium
ATCGACCAGAACCACGGTCTTTGGAGACGCCGCGGTCGACTCCCACGTGATGGGGCTGGCCGTGCCGGCGGCGCTGGGCAGCACGCCTCCGCCCTTCAGGGTGCTGCACCCCATCACGGCGATGCTCGCACTCAACCCGAGGCAGATACGCACACACAGACGATGCATCAGCCGATCTCCTTGGCCGTCCACGGGGCCCATCGGGTGGGTCCGTCGCCCAACCCGGTTCCGAGGCCATCCTATCCGGTTGACCTGAGACAGGGTGGTATCGGCTACGCTCCCGGGATGCCTGCATACCGGATCGGGCACGGGTACGACCTGCATCGCCTCGAGGCGCTTCCGCCTGATGGGGAGGGACGCCCATTCGTGTTGGGCGGGGTTGGGATTGAGCACACGGCTGGTCCGGTCGGTCACTCAGACGGTGATGCGTTGTTGCACGCCGTGACCGACGCGCTCCTGGGCGCGATCTGCGAGCCTGACATCGGCCAGCTCTTTCCCGATGACGACCCACGCCACGACGGGGAGGACAGCTCGGTGTTTCTTCGTGAGGCCGTGCGCCGCCTGGAGGCCCGGGGCCTGTCCATTGGAAATGTGGACGTGACGGTCATCTGCCAGCGGCCGAAGATTGGGCCACACAAGGCTGCGATCCGAGCGAGCCTTGCCGGGCTGATGGGTTGCCCCGTCGATGACGTCAACCTGAAGGGGAAGACGCATGAGGGGGTTGATGCGGTCGGTGAGGGTCGGGCGATTGAAGTTCACGCGGTGGCACTGTTGATTCCACGCGCCGAGGGCGCCAAGGATGGGTCATGTTGATGTGCGTGGCGGCATGCCTGACGGCCATAATCGTATGTGACGGTCCCACGGGGCCGGTGGTCGAAGCGTTGGATCACATCGAGCGGGCCGGGGCTGATCTCACGTCCTTGACGGCCGACGTCGCGTATCGCAAGGATGATGCACTTCTGGGCGGCGGCGAACTTCGGACTGGCACGCTGGTGTACGCGTCAGAGGACGGTCCTCGATTGGCTGTTCGCTTCGAGTACCGCATTGATCTTGGCGACATGGCTCGGCGTGCCGAGACCAAGCGGCTCGTGTTCGATGATGGGTGGTTGGTGGAGTCCGATGAAGCGAGCCGGCAGTTCATCAAGCGGCAGATTGTGGCTCCCGGCGACACGGCAGATCCGATGCGCCTGGGTGGGCCGTTTCCGCTTCCTATCGGCCAGAAGCGTGCGGACGTGCTGCGGCAGTTCGAGGCTTCGGTGCTCGAGACTCCGCCCGATGCGTTTCTCTCGCCGGTGGTCGGAACACGCGACGTCATTGGGCTGCACCTGATACCCCGCGCGGGTTGGAACGAATCGAAGGATTGGGCTCATGTGAACCTGTGGTACGACTGCGCCACCTGGCTGCCCGTTGGAGTCGTCGCTGTCGAGACCAATGGTGACACGCGGAGAATCCGTCTGGCGTCGGTCGAGCGGCACGACCGTGTGCCGGAGGAGGCCGAGTCACTCCTCTCCATCAAGCCGCCCGGCGAGGGGTGGTCTGTCGATGTCCAGCCATGGAAGCCGACTCCTATCGAAGCGGCGCCCTGAGCCACAGCCGATCAGTCTTCCTCTGGTGTCTGGCAGTCGTCGCTGGCAAGCCGCGTCTCATCAAGCATGCCTCGCATCTGTCGATCGACGATGGAGGGCCGCAGCGTGCGAAGGGCCGCCGTCAGTCGCACGAGACGGCTGGTCCACACTTCTGCAACCGGCCGCTGCAGGCATCGAAGAATCGCCGCTGCCACGCGCTCAGCCGACTGCCTGAACATGCGTGGTGTATGGTCAATGCCACTCCGCGTGCCAGACCTGCCACTTGCGTCCGCCGAAACATCGAAGAAATCGGTGGTCGTCGTGATCGGGTGAACCGTCGAAACGTAAATGCCGGCGGGTGCGAGTTCCAGTCGCATGGCCTGGCAGTACAGATCCTGTGCCGCCTTGGTGGCTGCGTATGCGCCGTGGTAGGGCGGCGCAAACTTTGAGACACAGGACGTGCACGCAAGGAGGTGCCCGCCCGATTCGGCCTTGAGCATGCGTTTGGCCGCTTCGCGGAGCAGCGATTGGCTGCCAAAGAAGTTGACCTCGAAGATTGACCGCATTTCCTCGTCGCTCGTGGTGTGCGCCGGCCGGTCAAGCCCACGCCCGGCGTTCGAGAAGACCGCCCATGGCGATCCAAACGCCTCGCAGGCAGCGTCCAGCAGCGTGATGGCATGTGCAGCATCGGTGACATCCACCTGCAGCACCGACGCCCGCCCGCCGGCGGCAGCAATCGCGTCGCGTGTGTGGCAGAGCGGGTCCAGTCGCCTTCCCGCCAGAAAGACTGGCATCCCGGCCGCTGCACAGCTGCGCGCCGTTGCGGCCCCGATGCCCGTACCACCGCCCGTGATGACAATCGGTCGATCGGTCACGTCCACGCGGCGAGGCATGTCAGGTTTGAAGCACGCCGGTGCGGAACTCGCCCTCAACGGGGAATGTCGAGGCGATTTGCAGTGCTTCAGCCAGTTCTGCACGGGTGCGATGCGGTTCGATGATGCGGTCCACCCAGCCGCGTGCCGCGCCGTATCTGATGTCCTGCTGCTCGTTGTAAGAGGCGGTGATTGCGTCGAGCAACGCCTTTCGTTCGGCTTCGTCTATCTCTTCACCGCGTCGCTTTCGAGCGGCCAGGTCGATCTGAAGCAGCGTGCCCGCCGCACTCTGGGCACCCATGACGGCGCAGCGGCTGGCCGGCCAGGCAAGCGTAAGAAACGGGTCGAAGGCGCGGCCGCACATGGCATAGTTGCCGGCGCCGTAGGAGCCGCCTGTGATGAGGCTGATCTTCGGGACGATGCTGTTGCTCATCGCATTGACCATTTTGGCCCCGCTGCGAATGATCCCGGCTTGCTCACTGTCCCTGCCGACCATGAAGCCGGTGGTGTCGTGAATGAAGATGATCGGAATGCGCTTCTGGTTGCAGTCCATGATGAACCGTGCAGCCTTGTCGGCGCTCTCGACGTAGATCACCGCAGGCATGTTCATCGCCTTGGACGGTCCGTCTTTGCCCCCCGGCATGACCCGCTCGGTCAAGGTGCGTTGATTGGCGACAATACCGCAGGCCCAGCCGTCAATTCGTGCGTACCCACAAACGAGCGACGCGCCGAACTCTGATCGGTACTCGTTCCATGAGTGCTCGTCCACGACGCTTGCAAGCAATTCAACAACGTCATACTGCTCGCGGACGTCTCCCGAAAACACGTTGTAGACGGCGTCGGGGTCAGCCGCCGGCGGGGCCGGCTCGAGTGGCGCATCATGCATGGGTGGTGTGCGCATGTCGGCGAGCATCAGGTCTCGCAGCCGCTTCAAGCACGCTTTGTCATCAGGTTCGCGGTAATCGACGGTACCTGAAATGGACGCATGCATGGCGGCGCCGCCGAGATCCTCACTGTCTACCTCCTGCCCGATGGCCGCCTTGACCAGTGCCGGCCCGGCGAGGTAGAGCCCACTGCCCTCGGTCATGAGCAGGACATCGCAGAGGACCGGCAGATAGCCACCGCCAGCGACGCAGTTGCCCATGATCGCGGCGATCTGGGGAATGCCGGCCGCTGAGATGACGGCGTTGTTGCGGAAGATGCGACCAAAGTCATCGGTGTCCGGAAACACGTCTTCCTGTAGCGGGAGGAATACGCCGGCGGAATCAACGAGGTAGATCAATGGCAGCCGCGCACGCGCTGCAATGGTCTGCGCCCGGATGATCTTCTTGCACGTCATCGGGAAGAACGCCCCCGCCTTCACCGTGGCGTCGTTCGCGATGATCATGCTGAGACGTCCGCCCACCGGGGCGATCGTGGTGACGACGGAGGCCCCAGGGGCTCCGCCATATGCCTGGTACATGTTCCAGGCTGCGAAGAGTCCACACTCGAACCGGTATCCACCGGGGTCGATCAGGTGTTCGATCCGCTCGCGGGCCGTGAGGCGCCCATGTCGATGTTGACGCTGGATGCCCTTGTCCCCGCCCCCGAGGCGAATGACGTCTGCCTCCTCGATGAAACGGGTCGTAGCGTCACGCAGATCGTTTGTCGTCATGCTCATCGCCATCGCAGGATACCAAGGGGTTCGCTGGGGCTCGCTCAGGGCTCGACGCGTGCAACCTTGAGCCGGGTGACGTGTGTGGGCTCGGCAGCGAGCACGGTGAACACGAGATTGTGTTCTTCAAGACGCTCGCCTGCGGCAGGCACGTGGCCGACGCGGGCCGTGAACCAACCACCGACGGTGTCGTACTCGTCGTCCTCAGGAAGCGATGTATCAACCGCTTCGTTGAAGTCGTCGATGTGGTACCGACCATCGACCTCCCATGACGCCTGTGAGGTTGGGAGCAGTTCGGGTTCGTCGTCGTCGTCGTCGCCTTCGTGTTCGTCGTAGATCTCCCCCACAATCTCCTCGAGGACGTCTTCGATGGTGGCCAGGCCCGCTGTTCCGCCGTATTCGTCGACCACAATCGCCATGTGGACTTCAGCCTGTTGGAAGTCCGCCAGCAGGTCGGCGACGGGCTTGGTCTCGGGCACGACGATGGGTCGCCGAAGAAGCGGGGCGAGTGTGAAGGCCGACGCCGACTCGCCGAGAAATGGAATCAGATCCTTGACGTAGAGGATTCCGCAAATGTGATCAAGGTCTTCTTCGAAGACTGGAATACGCGAGTGCCCCGCTTCCAGAATGAAGGACCGAATGGCGGCGAGATCGTCGGTCATCTGAATGCCTTCGATTTCGGTGCGTGGGGTCATGACTTCGCCGACATCGGTCGAGGAGAAGTCAACGACGTTCTCCAGGAGTGTGGCTGCGCCTTCAGCCAATTCGCCTTCCCGCTGCTTGGCTTCAATGCTCCGCAACAACTCGGCCTCCGCTTCACCAGTCCGGCCGTTCTGCTGCAGGTGGGCTCCACTCAGTCTTCGTACCACCTCCCCGACAAATGCTGGTATCCAGGCAATGACGCTGGACCCGATGGTCGTCAGGCGAATGGCCCACAGGCAGTGGCTCAGCAGCCCGTCGCCGGCCCACTTGGCGACCGCCGGCGCAAGTACCGAACAGGCCAGCCAGATTGTGGGGATCGCGGTGGCACCTGCGACGATCAGCATCGCGACCCAGTGCGATGAGTCGCGTCCATTCCATCCTGCGATCGACCAGATCCAACAGGCCAGAAAGCCCATCTGCAAGGTTCGAGACTTCAGGGCCAGTACGTCGGCCACGCCATCAAGTTTCGGCTCGATCGCCTCTCGGAGTGCGCTGCGGTTGGTGCGGCTCAAGTGCTCAAGCAGCGCACCACGCGGCCCGTTGCGAAGGGCGCGTTCCATCGATGCCATCCAGGTGGCGAGCGCAAGGATGAAGAGTGCCAGTGCGGCGATCATGGGTCACGCTCCCTGGAGGCGTAGACCGGCGGCATGCCGAGCTTCATCAGCAGCCGATCTTCCGCGGCATGCATGGCCGACGCCTGCTCGGGGCTGTGGTCGTCAAACCCGCAGCAGTGGAGCAGGCCGTGAAGGGCGTACAGCAGGAGTTCCTCGTCCGGCGAGTGGGGGCGGCCTTTGGCCTCCCGGTCGGCCTGGTCGCTGCACAGAACAAGGTCCACCTCCAGCGGGCCAGCTGCCGAAGCCTCGAATGTGATGACATCGGTTGTGCTCGGCGAGCCATGCCACTGCGTGTGCAGGTCGATCATCTCGCGGTCTTGCACGACTCGAATGCCGATGCGAGCGGCGGGTCTCGGGAGCAGCGCGGCCACGGCCCGCACGCGGGTTGCCAGCAGCGTCGCTCGAGCGGCGGTCAACGGACCCGGCTCGATGGCGAGTTCAATCATGTCTGGGGCGGGGCGATCGGTCCGTTCAGGCGGGACGTCGCCCTCGGCCGACGAGCCAGGCTCGTCTCGGTCGTCGCACTCCCGCATGGGTGGCGACGGGCAGTCGGTGTTCATGGTGTGGTGGTCCCGGTATCTCTCGGGACGTGTCTCCTGCTCGCACTCGGAAGTCCTGGCGGCGGGGGCCATCAGGCATCCGGAGCGCCAGAGCGTACCTTGCCCTGGGGCGGGAGGCCAGTATCAAGTGGTCGCCGAGGCTGTCGTCGCCGCTGAGGGGCCGATTCGGGCCTCGAATTCGGCTCGGAACTTCTTGACGATCGTGCTGACGGCCCAATTGGTGCCGTCTGCGAGGCCGCAGATGGTCGTGCCTGGCATGGTGCCCATGGAGCCAGCGACCTCGGTGAGCAGGTCGAGGTCGTGCGGGCGGGCCTCGCCCCGCTCGATCTTCATGAGTAGTTTGTACACCCACTGCGAGCCCTCGCGGCACGGTGTGCACTGGCCGCACGATTCGTTCTTGAAGAAGCGTGCGATGTTGCGGGCGACCATGACCATGTCGGTGCCTTCGTCGAACATGGTGGGGCACGCCGTTCCGAGACCCATGATGCCGTACTTGCGGCCGATGTCGAAGTCGAGTTCGGCGCCGAATTCGCTCGTGTCCAGGATGCCCATGCTCACACCGCCGGGAATGCAGGCTTTGTAGGCACGGCCGCCCTTCATGCCCTGGCAGTAGTCGTCTCGATTGATGAGTTCGTCCAGGGGGGCTCCAAGCCCAACTTCGTAGACGCCTGGTCGATTCACATGGCCCGACACGCCGACCAGTTTGGTTCCGTATGACGGCGGTTGGCCAATTGTGGACTCGCAACCGATGCCCGTCCACCAGCCCGGCCCTCGCCCAACGATGTGGGGCACGGCGGCCAACGTCTCGACGTTATTGACGATGGTGGGCCGGCCAAACAGGCCCTTGATTGCCGGAAACGGCGGCTTGAGTCTTGGCCAGCCTCGTTTGCCTTCGACGGCTTCAAGAAGCGCCGTCTCTTCACCGCAGATGTAGGCGCCCGCGCCGCGATGCAGGTGGCACTCAACCGAAAACTCGGTGGCGCCTTTGAGCAGACCTTGGGGCCCGAAGATGCCCATGGCGTAGGCCTCCTGGATGGCCTGCTCCATGACTTTCGCCTGGTGCCGATACTCGCCGCGAATGAAGAAGAACGCGGTGTCGAGGCGGCACGCCCAGCACGCGATCGCGATCCCCTCCAGCACCTGGTGCGGGTCGTAGTCGACCAGAAGTCGGTCCTTGAACGTGCCCGGCTCGGCCTCATCGCAGTTGATGGCGAGATAACGCCGGCCGCCGTCAGGCTCCGGAAGGAATCCCCACTTGACGCCGCACGGGAATCCGGCACCACCTCGGCCGCGGAGTTGAGAGTCCTTGACCGCCTGCACGACGTCCGATGGGTCCATGGTGAGTGCTTGTCGCAGGGCTTCGTACCCTCCGGTGGCGGCGTACTGCTCGCCGGAGACGAGCGACCGCGTTGCGGGGTCGGCCCATGGCCAGGTCGGGATTCGCGTGGTCAGGACGGGCTCACTCAGAAACATGGTCGGGGGTCCTCGGGTCGTCCTTGGCGGGCAGTTCGATCTCGTCGATGGTGGTCCGCCGGAGCGTCACGCCGTCCTGCGTGGACTCTTCGGTGCTTCGGGACACTTCCTGTCGGTTGGACGCCGGGGTACGGACGCCCTTGAGGATGTGTCCCGTGAACTCACCGAGGCAACGCATCAGCGATTTACGTGGCTCAGCCATCATGTGGCCAGCCGATCAATGACCTGATCGATGGCAGCGATGGTCAGGTCATCATGCCGGTCGTCATCGACCAGGGCGCACGGTGCCGTGTCACAGGCCCCCAGGCACTCCAGCGCCATGAGCGTGAACTTGCCGTCTTTGGTGGTCTCGTGCGGGTCGATACCGAGCCGGCCACGGACGTGGTCGAGGATGGCCTGATGTCCACACGCTTCGCACGCGATCGACTGGCAGATCGCGATGACGTGCTCGCCCACGGGATGGGTGTGGAACTCCTCGTAGAACGTGGCCGTGTCCAGCACCTGCGAGGGGTCGATCTCAAGAAACGCCGCGATTTCTTCCATCGCTTGCGGCGTGATCCAGCCCCATGCGCGTTGAATGTCGTGCAGGATCGGCATGAGCGATCCGAGTTGTGTTTCGTATCGGGGCAGAATGCGTTCTGTCCAGTCACGCTTCATGGCTTCCGTCACGTAAGGCTCGCTGCGCCGAGGGATCTCCTGGGTGGCGGATGGTTTGACGGTCCAGGCCATGAAAGGTGGCTCCTAGCGGTCCAACTCGGCGGCGATGACGTTGATCGAGCCGAGAATTGCGACGAAGTCTGCGAGCTGGTGCCCTTCAAGCTGCCGCGCGAAACTCTGATAGTTGATGAATGAAGGAGGCCGAACCGCGACACGCCACGGAGTTCGACCGCCGTCTGCCACGATGTAGAAGCCGTACTCGCCGTTCGGCGCTTCCATGGCCGAGTAGAGTTCGCCCACAGGCGCCTCGAAACCGCGGTTATCCATGATCAGTTCGAAGTGCTGAATGGTGCCTTCGATTGAACCGTACACATCCCCCTTGGGTGGCAATACAGCCTTGCCCTCCGGATCGACGTTGATCGGCCCGGTCGGAATGCGGTCGATGAGTTGCTGGATGATCTTGGCGGACTGCCTGATCTCTTCAAGCCGAACGAGATAGCGGCAGAGGCAGTCGCCGTCTCGGGCAACCGGCACATCAAACGCGACCGGATCGGCCCCGTCGCCGTCCCAGTTGGCTGCATAGCAGAGGTTTGGCTCGTCCTTGCGAAGATCGCGGGCAATTCCCGAGGCTCGGGCCAGCGGACCGGTCAGGGACCAGGCCGTCGCCTGTTCGGCCGTCATCACCCCGACGCCCTTCACGCGGTCGATGAAGATGCGATTCCTGTTCAGAAGCGTTTCGATGTCAGTGATCGCCTTCGGCAGGCGCACATCCAGGAAGTTGTGGATCATCTTCCGAAAGATGTCTTCGTCCGGGATATCGCGCGCCATACCGCCGACACGTGTGTAGTCGGGGTGGAATCGCTGGCCGGTCAGAAAGTCGATGATGTCATAGATGAACTCGCGCTCATTGAAGCCATAGAGGAACCCGGTGAAAGCGCCCAGATCGAGCGCGGCGGCACCGACGCACAACAAATGGCCTTGAATGCGGCCGAGTTCCATGAGGATGGTCCGAACGACCTTGCACCGTGGCGTCAGCGTGATGTCGAAGAGTTTCTCAACGGCGTCGTGCCAGATGATGTCATTGCAGATCGGTGCCACGTAATCCATGCGGCTGGCGGTGCAGACCCACTGGTTGTACGTCTGATGCTCACTGAGTTTCTCGAACCCGCTGTGCAGATAGCCCACGTGCGGCGTGGCGCGCACCACGCGTTCGCCGTCCAACTCCAACACGACCCGCAACGTGGTGTGCGTCGCGGGGTGCTGGGGGCCGAAGTTGAGGACCCAGCGATCACCTGCCTCGGGCCGGTCGGCCAGGTAGTCGACGTCATCCGCATCAACGTCCCACGGGGTGGCGGGGGTCAGGGTGTAGGGCATGGAATGGAGCCTGAATCTGGGGTGAAAGCGGGCAGTATAGAGGTTTGCCTCACCCAGATCGCGGCACGTCGTCTCGCGGGAGTTGATGCTCCGGGCCTAGGGTTTGTCCGGCAGTGGCAGCGGCACGTAGACGACCTGGCAGCCCCACAGCTTGCCAAGTGTGAGCTTTCCTCGGTCGGTCCAGTCCCTGCAAAGTGCCTTGTCGTTCGGGCATGAGCCGTTCTGGCACGCGAAGCTGACGTCGCGAGACGCTCCGTTGGAGAGGATGCACGTGCACTCGCAGGTGCAGTGATGCGTCACCTGCAGCTGGTACATCGTGCCAATCCACATTGAGCGGCCGGGCGGAAGCGTCATGATGTCTCCGGCGCTGGTGAGCATGGTGACCGGCGTGTCGCCTGCGTTGGTGATGGCACCCTGTGTGATTCGGTCGCCCGCCTGCAGCATGCGTGGCCCGAGCACGGTTTCACCATTGCAGATCATGCCATAGGTTTCCAGAGGCGGGTTCAATACCTCTCCGTTGGCGGTCGGGCTGTGCCAGGCGAGGGCGATGTCAATCGGCCCCTCATGGACACTGCTGATGACAATCGGCGGTGCCGTGACGCCGCTGCATGGATCAGCTGGTGAAGTTCCTGCTGTCGCTCCCGCATGCGACAGCGCCGCGATCAAGGTGAATGCGAGTGTTGACATGGTGAGTCCTCCGTTGAATGGTGCGGGCACCGTGCCCGGCGGAAGGACGCTACGGCGCGATCGGGGCCCCCTCGCCGAGGGCTGCCAAAGAGCATCAGGTGGCAGAATGGCGCCCGTCGGTGCTCACACCCGGAAGATGGCGCCCATCTTGCGGCCCATGAGGACTGATGCGCCGACGAGCGTGACCGCCAGCAGCGTCATCGCCCAAACACCCATGGCACTGGCGATGCCCGGTCCGTCGCCCAGTCGCTCAAACAACACATAGATTGCCTTGGTGATCGGGTAGTCGCTCTCACGCTGGGCGAGAATGAGTGAGTCACTGACTTCGAGCATCGCAAACGAGAAGGCGAGCAGCGCCCCCGCGACCAGATTGGCCGTGATCAGTGGGATGACTACGGTCCTGATCGCTCGTGCTCGCGAGGCGCCCAGATTCAGGGCCGCTTCCTCCAGTTCCCCGCTCGTCTGCTCCAACCCCGCGACGGTGGCCCGCACCACATACGGAAGGCGGCGGACCGCATACGCAATGACCAGCAGCAGCACGGGGTTGGGGTTGGCCCCGACGACCGAAATGACGCCTTCGAGCGGATCGTCCTTGCCGAACGGCCACCGCAGCGTCATCGCCACATATCCGAATGCCATGACGAGCCCTGGAACCGCCAGGGGCAGCATGGCCAGTGCGTCTACCAGCCCGCGGCCCCTGATCTTGACGCGGACGATCAGATATCCAATGGCGAGTCCGACGATCAGATCGACACCCACTGCCAGCGACGAATACAGAAGGCTGTTGCGGATAGATCCGTTGGCGAGCGTGTGGGAGAGCGCGGTGTCGTAGTTGTGCACAGTCCACTGGGTTGGAAGCACGCTGTCGTACCAACTGCCCTCGACGGCCAGTGACGCGAGCACGACGCTCACGTGCGGAAGAATGGCTGCAAACGTGACTCCGGCGAAAAGCGCTATCGCCGCGGCGCTGCCGAGGCCACCCAACTTCTTGGGGACGGATCGGATGGATGCCTTGGCGTACATCGTGCTCGACTTGCCACCGAGGAACACCTTGCCGACCACATAGATGCCGGCGGCCACGATCAGCAGCACGGCGGTCAGGGCATACGGCTGCGTCGAGCCTTCCATCTCCTTGATGCCGTTGAAGATCTGTACGGGCGTGACCTGCTGATAGTCGAACATGAGCGGCGTGCCCAATTCGGTGAACGACCAGATGAAGACGATCGTGCCACCGGCAAAGAGCCCTGGCCTGATCAGCGGCAAGACGATCTGCCGCAGTCGCCGCCAGGCCGTCGCGCCCAGACCGGCAGCGGCTTCTTCCAGCGCTGGGTCGAGATTGGCCAGAGCAGCCGCTGCGTTCAGGTAGATGATTGGATAGAGGTGCAATGCCTCGATGAGTACGATCGCCCAGAACCCGCCTTGGCCAATGAAGTCCACGCCGTGGTCCACCAGGCCCATCGATATCAGCAGTTCGCTGATGGCACCGTGCCGGCCGAGCAGGTGGTGCAGCCCGATCGCGCCGACAAATGGCGGAAGGATCAGCGGTACCAGGACCAGCGCATTGAAGGCCGCCTTTCCGGGAAACACGCACTTCACGGAGACCAGCGCCAGTGGTATGGAAATCGCGATCGCGACGACGGTCGTGCAGACCGCAATGCCCAGCGCGTTCAGCAGCCCGATGCGCGTCGCCGGGTCGCGAAGGACATCCAGGACATGGTGCAGTGTGAAGCCGCCGCTGGTGCTCTCGAAGCCGACCGAAACGGTGAGCCAGATCGGATACAACAGGAACACCGCAAATCCGGCCAGAACTGAAGCCATAAGCAGGTAGGACCCGAAGCGAGCGCGGCGCATGGCGGGGATGTAAGCGGTGCCGGCCCCGTTCCCCCGGGTTCCCGGGCGGGCCGCATGCGCTCGTCGCGCTAGG